>JBMOHX010000109.1:0-10904 GCA_049317625.1 Phycisphaerales bacterium | reverse complement strand
CTCCTCGCCACCGTCTTGCTCATGGTCTCCCTCCGAGCGATCTGGCGCATCGGGCGGAACAAGCAACTCCCGGGCGAGCACTACTGCCGTGCGTGCCATTATCACCTCGGGCCGGGCGCGGGATCGCGATGCCCCGAGTGCGGAAACGACGCGGCGAAGCGGAGCCCCGTCGTGGGGAGACTCACCGCCGCGCGGCTCCGCTGGCCGCTTCTCACCTGCGGTCTCAGCCTCTTCGCGCTCGCGGGACTCCTGCTCTTCGATGGCACCCGGGCCCCGAGGGCGTGGCTCGTCGCGCGGGGCTGGGTCTCGCCGACGATACACCGGTGGGTGGCTCCGCGGCTCGCGTCGACGAGTTCCTTCATCGCGAAGTGGTTCCACGCGGATGCCGTGATGATCCTCGCCGTGAACGACACCACCGGAGACACTCGCGACCTGCGCGTCGTCGCCGGGCCCACGCCCTCTCTGGTGACCCTTGACGACGGAGCCCTCGCGTACTCCGAACCGCGAAGTCTCGTGGTCTTCGATCCCGACCGAGCCGCGGTCCTGCGGCGACTGACGCTGCCCTCTGTGGAGGAGATTCCGTCGGGGCAGATCTTCGGCGTTGGTTCCACGCGGGACCGAGTCCGCTTCGCCACCGTCGGCGCTTTCCCGGCCACAGGCTCCGACACGCAACTTTGGGAATGGGATACCCGGACCGGTTCGCGACGGCTGCTCGCCGTCGCCCCCGCGTATCGGGCTCTCTCCGCGGGATCACGATCTTCCAGCACAAGGTTCCGGGCGGGAACTCTGGGGGGCGAAGCCGTCTACGTGAGCTATTGGGAGCCGTCTGACCCCTGGCGGAATCCGAGTCCCAGGTGCATGCTCGGCTGGTTCGCCAGTTCGGGACCGAGCATCGGTGCAACCTCGCACGACTCATCGATTCTGGAGTTCGGAGTCGGACCCGTCTTCGACGCCACCGGACGCTTCTGGCTCGCCGAGTCCGGCGACGACTCTTCGTTCCTCACCGCATGGCGATCCTCGAAACAGCCGGACGGCGTGAAGGTCGAACGCGAGTGGATCGCCGCGAGCAGCCCGTACGCCACCGCCATCCCTCGCGCGGTCGGAAGAAACGGGGAGTTGCTCCTGCTCACACTCCGGACTGACCTTCTCGTGCTCGATCTCTCCTCAGGCCGGTGGCACTCCCGCCTGGTGAACCCGGCCGAGGACGGCAGAGTCCAGTTCAGCGAGATCTCTCGTGACGGGCGAACTGCCATCGCGGTCGAACAGCGAGAGGAGACGGGGGTTCTTCACGTCTGGAACGTGCCAGCGTCACCGCCCCCCAACTGATCCGACCTACTCCGCCACCTTCTCCACGACCTTCCCCTCCGCGTCGTAGCGGTACAGAAACCCTGCCTCTTCCAGCTTGCTCGTGGTCTTGTGCATCCCGTCGCAGAGCGGGAACTTCTTCGACAGCCCGCACGCGCAGATCGAGAACGGCTTTGGGTTGCCCGCCTCGTCCTTCGGCCACGTCGCGGGGTCGATCTTCATCGGTCCGGGTTGTTCGAGTCGTACCAACCGCGCCATGCGTCCATCTCCTCTACCCCGTCAGACCGGCGAGGGCACCGCATCAAGGATCTCGCGCAGCACCTGCTCCGCCGTGCGCGTCGCGGCACCGCCGCCCTTGATCACGACCCGGTGAGCACACACGGTTACGACGTGGTCCACGACGTCTTCCGGGATCGCGTGGTCGCGGCCTCTGTAGAACGCCGCGGCCCGCGCTGCCTGCGCGAGCGCCAACAGCCCGCGCGGCGAGACCCCGACAAGCAACGCGGGATGCTTGCGCGTCGCCGTCGCGAGGCGGACCAGGTAGTCCAACAGCGGCGGCGCGATCCGCACCGCGTCCACCGCGGCTTGAAGCCGAACCACATCATCCCCGTGGAGGACCGGCTGCAGGTTCGTCAGTTCGGAAGCCGAAGGCCGCCGCTCGAGCACCCGCGCCTCGTCCTTGTTCGACGGGTACCCCAGCGAGATCCGTGCGAGGAAACGATCGAGCTGGTTCTCCGGGAGCGCGTATGTCCCCTCAAACTCGTAGGGGTTCTGCGTTGCGATCACCATGAACGGCGGTTCGAGCTTCATCACCCGCCCGTCGATGCTCACCGTCGCCTCGTTCATCGCCTCCAGCAGCGCCGATTGCGTCCGCGGCGGGGTTCGGTTCACCTCGTCCGCGAGCACGATGTTCGCGAAGATCGGCCCGCGCCGGAAGACGAAGTCGTTGGTCGTGCGGTCCAGCACGCTGGTGCCCAGGATGTCGCTCGGCAGCATGTCCGGCGTGAGCTGGATTCGGCTGAAGGAGCAGTCGATGCTCCGGGCCAGCGCGGTCGCGAGCACCGTCTTGCCCACGCCGGGCACGTCCTCGATCAGCAGGTGCCCCCGCGCCAGCAGGCAGCAGATCGCGCGGTCCACAGCCTCCGCGTTCCCATAAAACACGCGGGTGATGTTGTCGCGGAGCGGCTTGAGGGATTCTGGCATGGCGGGTTCGGTGCTGCGGAATGCTCCCGCCTGGTCGGGAGCGGGCGGAGTATAGCGGCGGCCTATGAGAGGCAGAATGTGCTCGGCTCGCTATCCTCTACGGAGACACCGGCTTGGGGTTTCCAAGACGAGAAGAGGTTGCATGCCGCCCGCGGAGCATTCAGTGTCGGATCATCGGTCTCCGGGCAATCGCCCCGCGGTCAGCCCCGAACTCGACGGGGACCTTCTCTGCCGCCGGTGCCGGTACAACCTCAAGGGCCTCTCCATCCGAGCCGTCTGCCCCGAGTGCTCGCTCCCGGTCCGCGCGACCCTCCTCGCCGTCGTCGACCCCCGCGCCAATGAAATCCAACCGCTGCACCTCCCCCGGATCACCGCCGTCGGGCTGATCCTCTGGACGCACGCCGCGATCGTCAACGCCGCCCTGGTCGCCTTCGCGCGCGGTCATGCCATGGGGCTCAAGGTTAACGTCTCTTCCGACTTCGCTCGCGTCGCGCCTTGGTTCGCCGCGGCGGCCGGGTTGGGCTCGCTTGTGCTGGTTGCCCCGCACGGCGGACTGAGCCTGCGCGACCGGCTCGCCGCGACGATCGGCACCGTCTGTATCTTGTCGGTCGCCGCGGCTCAGTGGAAGCTCCTCGTCGTGCTCGACCGCATCAGCCCGTGGATTTCGTACGACCAACCACCCTCCTGGGATCGGCTCAAGTGGAAGCTCGCGGCGGACGTGGCGCTCGCCGTCGCGATGCTCGCGTTGCGGCCCAACGCGAGGCAGCTCGCGGCCCGCTCGCTGCTGATGCGCACCGGTATGGTGAACAGGCAGACCCTCGCGGCCCTGGCGGCCGTCGCCGGGATTTGTGTGCTGGGCGACCTTCTTCTCGTCGGCGCCCGCGCGCTCGGCGGCAGCCCAGGACTCGCGAGCGGGTTGCTCTGGTCGGGCCAGTTGATGCTCCTCTTCGGCGGAGCGTTGATGATCATCGGGCTGATCGGCGCCGCGGTGGACGCGTGGCGGTTGCTCCCGGTCGTGCTCGAGAAGCCGCTCCACCTCGATGACCTGCTCGCGCGGGAGAATCGTCAGTGAATCGGCGCGACCGCGAACGGTTTGATGCGCTGGTCGACGAGGCCGTGGAGTCCTTGCCCCCCGGCATCCAGGAACTCATCGAAGAGATCCCCGTCATCGTGCTCGACGCTCCGACCCCGGAGATGCTCAAGTCGCTCGGGGCCGAAGGGGAAGACCCGCTCGAGTTCTGCGGGCTGCACAGCGGCCGCGCGTATACCGAGCACAGCTTTGAAGCCGCGGGCGGCGAGCTCCCGCCCGACATCCACCTGTTCCGGGATGGCATTGTGGATCTCGCGGGAGGTTGGGCGAACGACGGGGTAGAGGACGCGGTCTACGACGAGATCGTCACCACGTTGCTCCACGAAATCGGCCACCAGTTTGGCCTCGATGAGGACGACCTCGATCGCCTCGGGTACGCGTAAGAACAGTCGGGGGTGGTATCATCCGACCGCGAAGGAGGCACTCATGCGGATTCAACGGTCGTTGGTGTGTGTGGCGGGCGGCATCTTGAGCATCGGGTCGATCGCGATCGCGCAGGACGCGGCGCAGCCAGAACGAAGCTCGGTCGCGATGGTCGAGATCAAGGGCACCCCCGCCGACTCGCCCGGACCGCTCGATTGGCTCTTCCCGCCAGAAGACGCGACCCTTCACCAGCTCGTGACCGGGCTCCACGAAATCGCCGACACCAAGAGCCACGACGCGGTCGTCGTCCGCCTGAAGGACGCGGAACTCGGCACCACACAAATCGAGGAGCTCGGCGTCGCGATCACCCGGCTCCGTTCCTCGGGCGTCAAGGTCTACGTCTTCGGCGAGTGGTTCTCCAGCAGTGACTTCATGCTCGGCTCCTACGCCGACACGGTGATCTGCCAGGAAGGTGGCCCCGTCGAGCTCGCTGGCCTCGCGATGGAAGAGATGTACCTCGCCGACACGCTCTCCTGGGCCGGGCTCAAGGCCGACATGATCCAGATCGGCGCCTACAAGGGCGCGAACGAGGAGATGGTCAACAACAAGCCCAGCCCCGAGTGGGACCAGAACATCAATCAGCTCCTCGATTCGATGTACGCGAATCTCCGGGCTCCCATCCTCCGCGGCCGCTCGCTCACCGACGCCTCCCTCGACTCCGCGATGGAGAAGCTTTGGATGGCGGAGGCCTCCGACGCCAAGGCCGCGGGGCTCATCGACGACGCGATCGACTTCCCCGCTCTCACGGCACGCATCCAGAGGGACCTCGGCAAGCCCGTGAGCTGGGACATGGACGCGATCTCTCGCGAATCGGCCGGGACGATGGATTTCTCGAACCCCTTCGCCGCGATGTCCATGCTGACCCGCGAGCCGGACAATCGTCCCTCCGGGCCCACGATCGCGGTCCTGCACATCGAGGGCCCGATCATGGAGGGCGACTCTTCCATCGGCGGCTTCTCCGGCGAGGCCAGCGTCGGCTCCCGCACCATCCGCAACGCCATCGAGGACATCATCCGCGAAGAACAGATCCGCGGCGTCATCGTCCGGATCGATTCTCCCGGTGGCTCTGCCACAGCCAGCGAAGTGATGTGGCAGGGGCTCCGCCGCCTCGCCGCGAAAAAGCCCGTGTGGGTGAGCGTCGGTTCGATGGCCGCATCGGGCGGTTACTACCTCGCAGTCGGCGGCGACCGCATCTTCGTGAACCCATCGAGCATCGTCGGCTCCATCGGCGTCGTCGGCGGCAAGATCAGCATGGACGGCCTGTACGACAAACTGAAGGTCAACGTCGTCACCCGCACGCGCGGGCCGCGCGGCGGCATGTTCTCCAGCTCGCCTTGGACCGAGGCCGAACGCGGACTGGTCCGCGGCAAGATGCAAGAGACCTACGACAAGTTCGCATCCCGTGTCGCCGCGGGTCGGAAGGGGGCGGACCTCTCAAAGATCGGCGAGGGGCGTCTCTTCACGGGTGACAAGGCCGTCAAACTCGGGATGGCCGATGAGATCGGCGGGCTCGATTGGGCGATCACGTCGATGTCGACCGAACTCAACCTCGAAGACTACGACGTCATGGACTACCCCGCGCCGAAGTCGCTGCCCGATGTGGTCCAGGATTTCCTGAGCGGCGTCTCCGCCTCTTCTCCGCTGAACGGCAGGCTCGCGCGTCAGGCGTCGGCCGCAGAGATTTCCGCCGTTGCCAGCCAGCTCTTCGGGCCGCGGGCGTGGCCGGTTGTCGCTCGTCAGCTCGATGCGCTTTCCCAGCTCCGCGAGGAGCCGGTCCTGCTGGTCAGCCCCAGGGCGATCATCATCCGATGACCTCCCTGCCGCTGAACGCGATCGAGTGCCGCGAGCGCGGACCGGGCGTCGTCGCGCTCGAGTCGACCCTCATCCTTCACGGCGTGCCGCGAGAAGCCGCGCTCGAACTCTCGGCGGACCTCTCGCGCATCATCCTCGCCGCGGGGGCGAGGCCCGCGCTAGTTGCGTTGGTCCGCGGTCGGGCGGTGGTGGGGGCAACGGCGGACGAACTCGCCGAACTCCTCGCCGCACCCCGCGTTGCGAAGGCCAACTCCTCAAACCTCGGGGTGCTCATCCACAGGCGAGAGCACGGCGCAACGACCGTGAGCGCCACCATGGAACTCGCCGCCGGCGCGGGTGTGCAGGTCTTCGCGACCGGTGGATTGGGGGGCGTGCACCGCGGCTTCGGTCAGCGGCTGGATATCAGCGCCGACCTCGGCGCGTTCACCCGGTTCCCTGTCGCGGTTGTCACTTCGGGCGTCAAGAGCCTGCTCGATGTGCCGTCAACCCGTGAAGCGATCGAAACCCTCGGCATCCCCGTCGTCGGATTCCGCACAGATCGATTCCCTGCTTTCTACCTCCGAGAGAGCGAGGCCGGGGTCGACGCTCGGTTCGACGACGAACGCGATCTCGCCGCGTACCTCCGGCGGGAGATGATCCGCACCGGGCGGGGCGTGGTGGTGTGCAACCCGATCCCCGAGGCCGACGAGATTGCTCGGGAGGAGTGGGAAGTTTGGCTGGCAGCCGCGGAAGCCCACGCCAACGCTCAGAGCACGGCGGGCCGCGACGTCACCCCCGTGATTCTGTCGAAGCTCCACGAGGTCTCCGGCGGCCGCACCCTCCGGGCCAATCTCGCGCTCGTGCGATCCAACGCCGCGCTCGCTGGCTCGCTCGCCCGCTCAATGTCGGCTCTGTAACGCGTTACCTGCGATTCGGTGACGGCGGGGCCGCCCGCGAGTTGATACATTTGTGGTCCCCGCGAAGCCCGCGGGGAACCACGGAGACATCGAATGAAACTCAAGGGTCTTGTGCTGATGAGCGCCGCGGCGCTCTCGCTGATGGTGCTCGGCGGCTGCGAGAAGAAGGAGTCCCCCGCACCGGGCGGTACAACCACCACCCCGGCCACCGCGCCCAAGCCGGGACCCGGTGCCGCGCAGTCGGCCCCCGCGCCTGCTCCCGATTCCAAGCCCGCCCTCGACGCCGCTTCGAAGGGCAAGACCTACCGCATCGGTGTGATCGCCAAGAGCAACGACAACGCGGTCTTCCAGGCCGCCCGCACGGGTGCCACCGCGGCCGCCGCGGAGCTCTCGAAGAAGTACAACTGCACGGTCGAGGCGATCTGGAAGACCCCGGACAAGGAGAACGCGCAGGTCCAGGCTCAGTACGTTGAGCAGCTGGTCAGCCAGGGCGTGGACGGGCTCGCCATCTCTTGCACCGACGCGGGCGTGCTCAAGAAGGTCATCGACGACGCAGTCGCCAAGGGCGTCACCGTGGTGACGTTCGATTCCGACTCGGCCGACAGCAAGCGCATGGCCTACTACGGCGTGAACGACGAGACCGCCGGCAAGATCATCATGCAGCAACTCGCTAAGGCCATGGGCGACAAGGGTGGCCCGATCGCGATTCTGGGCGGCAACCAGTCGGCCCCGAACCTCCAGGCCCGCATCCGCGGCGTCCGCGCCGAGATCAAGGCGCTCGAGGCCAAGGGCTTCAGCGAAGAGAAGGTCCACTACCACACCGAGACCCCTCAGGACGCCGTGAACGCGATCCAGCAGGCCCAGAATGCGAACCCCAAGATCGCCGGTTGGGCGATGGTCGGCGGCTGGCCTCTGTTCACCGCCAACGCGCTCGACGGCATCGCCGACAAGGGCGTCGCGGTCGTCTCCATGGACACCCTCACGCAGCAGTTGATCTACGTCGAGAACGGCCAGTGCGCCGCCCTCGTCGGCCAGGACTGCTATGGATGGGGCCACGAGAGCGTCCGCATCATCTGTGAGAAGTTGATCGAGAACAAGACGCCGGCCTCGCCCGTCGTCTACAGCGAGCCGACCATCGTCACCAAGCAGAATGTCGCCGAGGTGAAGGGTCAGTGGGAGAAGTGGCTCGGGACCAAGTAACGCAATCGCATCCCCTCCCCGCGGACACGCGGTGCGGGGCTTTCCGAGATCGCCATGCAGGACTTCCTGGTCGCCAAGAACATCTCCAAACGCTTCGGGATTACCCAGGCGCTCGACAAAGTCTCCGTCGCGTTCCGCGCGGGCGAAGTCCACGCGCTGATGGGTGAAAACGGCGCGGGTAAGAGCACACTGGGCAAGGTCATCGCCGGGCTCCACCGGCAGGACGAAGGCGTCGTCGAGCTCGACGGCCGACCGCTCACCCCCGGTGCGATCGATGAGGCCTTCGGCCGCGGTATCCGAATCGTGCACCAGGAACTCGCCCAGTGCCCGAACCTCTCAGTCGCTGAGAATCTCACGCTCCACGACATGCCCGCCGTCGCCGGCTTCGTCAAGCGGAGCGAGATGTTCGACCGTGCCGCGGCATTGGTGCACAAGCTCGACCCCGGCATCGATGTCGCCGCCCCGCTGGGCGACCTCCCCCCCGGCCGACGCCAGATCGTGCAGATCGCCAGCGCCCTCGAAGACCGCGGCCACGCGGGCGCACCCCGCGTCATCGTGTTCGACGAGCCCACGAGCTCCCTCTCCGTTGCCGAGGCCGACCGCTTGCTGGAGATCACCAGCGGGCTCGCGTCCCGCGGCCTCACGATCATCTACGTGAGCCACCGCATGGGCGAGATCTTCCAGGTGTGCGACCGCGTGAGCGTGCTCCGGGATGGCAAGTTCGTGGCGACGAGCGTGATCAAAGACATCGACGAACCCACGCTCGTCGAGCAGATGATCGGCCGCCGCATCGAGACGGCCAAACGCGCGGAGTTCGCGTCCGCGGGCACAGCCGCACGATCTGAGCCTGTTCTTGAGGTTCGGAACCTCTCTTCCCCGGGCAAACTCCGTTCCGTTCGTCTCGCGGTTCGGCCCGGCGAAGTTGTTGGTGTCGGCGGGCTCGTCGGAAGCGGCCGATCCGAGCTGCTCGACGCGGTCTTCGGACTCGATCTCCGTTCGACCGGCGAGGTGAGAGTGGGGGGAACGCTGGTTGCTCAGCACGACCCCCGCGACCGCATCCGGCGTGGCATGGGATACGTTCCCGAGGACCGGCGACTCCAGGGCCTGTTCTTCGACATGGGGATCGACGACAACATCGTGCTTCCCTTTATGCACCAGATCGCCGCGGCACTTGGGTTTCGGTCGACTGGCAACGAATCCGCGCTGGTCGGGCGGAAGATGAACGAGTTCCGCGTGAAGGCGGCGTCGCCTTCTTCGCGGCCGGGGGAGCTCTCGGGCGGGAACCAGCAGAAACTCCTGATCGCGCGTTGGATGGACAAGGACACCAAGGTTCTGCTGCTTGACGAGCCGACGCGAGGGATCGATGTGGGGACCAAGGCCGAGGTCTACCGGCTCATCCGCGAAGCCGCGGCGAGGGGCACGGCGGTGCTTCTGGTGTCGAGCGAAATGCCCGAGTTGCTCGCCTTGGCCGACCGGGTGCTGGTGATGTGCGAGGGGACGATGACCGGGGAGCTCGCGGGGGATGAGCTCAGCCAGGCGAACATCCTGAAGCTCGCGACGCTTCATTCGCGTGGGGCAACGGTGGTCGCTTGATTCGGGTGTGCATATCTTGTTGGCGAGATGGAGTCCGGCGGGCGTGCCTCGGTACGTCTAGAGTCTGATCAGGTCGACCGGTTTGCCTCGTCTCTGGGCATCGGGTACAAGAGCAGCGAGAATGATTCAAGTTTTTGTCCTCCCGTGGCTGACGCGGGAACTTGTAGGCCTATGATCGTGAAGTGTTCGGTAGAGGAGGACGGGCATGCAGGGTGCGAAGCCTTGGCAGTATGTGGTCCTTGTCCTGTGCGTGGCGGGCGCGGGCGTCGGTTTCTGGATGAACCTCTTCGGGGGTGAGAAGCCGCAGTTTGCCAAATCAATCATGCTTGCTGATGTTCGAACCGGCGAGCTCTTCGAAGTTCCGTTGGGAAAGAAGTCGCTCATGCTGCCGATGGCTCGTCCCGGCGCGCAAGAGAAGACGCTCTACCCCGTGACGGAGATAGAGGGCAAGTGGATTGTGGAGGGGCGGTACCGCGAAGAGAAGGCCGCGGCGTTCAAGGAATCGAAGGTAGTGGACTCGAAGACCGGTGAGGTCACCGTGACCGGGCCGGCAAAGGAACTGAATCCATGAAGCGGACTGGCACAGGAACAGGGGCCGTTTCTCGGGCCTTTACGCTGATCGAACTGCTCGTGGTGATCGCGATCATCGCGCTCCTCATCAGTATTTTGCTGCCGGCGATGGGCAAAGCGAGGGAAGCCGGCCGATCGGTGGTGTGCGGATCAATGCTGCGCAACATCGGGCAGTTTCAGCTTTCTTACGCTGCTCAGAATAGAGATTACATCTCTTCTTATATGACAACTGGTGCGGAGTATGCTGCCCGGGGTGCGATTTCTATGGAGGGTGACAAAACACCGTCCACCCCGACCAGCATCTACGATTGGATGAGCCCGATCCTCGGCGACACGGTGAGCCTCTCCCCCAATCGGGCCCGCCGAACCCTCGAACTCTTCAATAACTGGGGATGCGCGGCGGCCCAGCGCCGCAACGACATCGTTTGGGGCGGCTCCGCCGGCTCGGACCTCGCGGACTTCGGCGCCGCCCAGGGCGATTACCAGTACCGCCAGACGAGCTACCTGATGCCCGTGGGCTTTGCGCTCGCAAGCAAGATGGACCGCCCGATCGCGGGAAACACCGACACCGGTCGTACCCCTGCAAACCTCTATCAGTTCCGCCCGCGAGAGAACCCCAACGCTGTCATCCCGCTCCAGCGCCAGTACTTCAGCACCCCGGTCGACACCTACTTCCAGTACAACAGCAACGTCGCCAGGGCTGGCCTCCAACTGTCGAGCAAAGTGCTCGCAATGGACGGTACCCGGTTCTACGACCCCGCCGGCCGCAGGCTCGACTTCGCTGGTCACCGGCACCGGGTACGTTCAACTTG
>JBMOHX010000108.1:0-10931 GCA_049317625.1 Phycisphaerales bacterium | reverse complement strand
CGCCGCCGCGGCGTTAGCACCCGCGGTCCCAGGCGATGAAGAACGAGATCACGTCGTCGCCGTCCACCGAGCCGTCCTCGTTGACGTCGGCTTCGTCGACCCCGTTGTCCCAGTCGCTGAAGAAGGCGATCACGTCGTCGCCGTCGACCGAGCCGTCGCGGTTGTAGTCGCCGGGGCACGGGGGCACGTACTGGCCCTGGGCGTTGAAGGAGGTCAGCGGCTCGAAGGTCCCGTCGCCGTCGAGGTCGCCCTCGACGAGGATGGTGAAGGTCGTGGTGACATCGGGAACCGCCAACTCGACAAAGACGTCGAAGAAGCCGTTGCCGCCCGCGGGGAAGTTGACGCTCCGCAGGATGGGTTCGCCCGGGGGCAGCCCGTTCAGGCTGACGAAGATCGTGTCCCCCTCCATGTCGGGCCCGATCACGCGGAGACGAAGCTGACCGGAGATCGCGCCGCCGCTGGTGTTCGAGAAGCCGATGGTGGTCCCCACGCCGGTGTCCAGCGGCACGCGGAGCGTCGAGCCGATCAGGACCGGGTTGAGCACCGCGCACAGGTCGCGACGGTCCTGCACCGATCCGTGCCCGACCAGGGTCTCGCCCGTGCCGACGTTGGTCGCGGTGAACTCGTAGCACGAGGTCAGACCCGCGGCGGTCAGGCCCGCCGGCCGGTCGATGACGATCGGGATGTTCAGGCAGGTGTTGGCGGGGATGGTGATCGGGAACGTGGTCGTGCTGTTGATGACAGTCGGACCCGCCACCGAGCAGCCCGGGCCAGAGGGCAAGCCCGCGAACGAACCCACGTACGTCTGCGGCGTCGCGTGGTTGTTGCAGATCGTGACGTACGTCGAAACCTGCTGCTGGCCGTTGCAGAACGGGATATCCCAGTTCGTCGCGACGGTGTCCTTGCACTTGCCCGCGGCGTTGGCGGTGAAGAGGCCCATGATCTCGGCCGGCGTCAAGGCCCGCTTGAAGATCTCGAGCTCGTCAAGGCAACCGTTGAAGTAGCCGTCGTTGCTGACCGAGCGACGGCCGATGATCAGCGGGCTCGAGTTGTCCACGTTGCCCGGGCGGCAGGTCGGGTTGAAGGTGCCCACGGCCACGCCGTCGACGTAGAACGTACCGCCGGTGGCCAGGCCACGCCGCACGGTCACCGCGACAAGGTGCCAGTTGCCGTCGGCCACGAAGCCGGCGACCCCGGAGCCCCAGTTGGTGCACGCGGCGGTCAGGTTGCAGGCGCACGTGCCGCTCGGGCCGGCGCCGTCGGCGAGCTGGAAGCCGAGCTGGCCGTTGGAGAGGTACATCGAGTATCCCACCACCCGCGGCGTGTTCACCCGCTTGTCGCAGATGATCTGCACACCGTTGGCGTTGGTCGTGCGGACCCACGCGTCGATCGTGAGGTCGCCGGTGCCCAAGTCGATGGAGGGAGCATCGGGGACGCGGACCAGGTCGTTCACTCCGTCATAGCAGAGCGCGCCGGCCACAACGCCCGGGGTCGGGGTCGGTCCGCCGGACCAGAAGCCGTCGTTGTTCACGACGATGTCGTTGGCGCGGGGGCCGGCGAGTTCATCGAAGGGGAACCAGGCCCACATGCCGCCGGGGGGACGCACGCAGGGCGTCGGGCAGGCGTCGGTACGGCGGGTGTTGCCGGGGGTGGACTGCCACGGCAACTGGAACAACTCCGGACGATCCTGCGGCGGCATCTGGAAGTTCACGATCGGGGGCGGCACGTCGTTCTGCGGCAGGTCGATGCGGGTCTCGCAGACCTCGCTCGACTGACCCAGCGAGTTGGTCTCGACGAGGTAGTAGTCGTTCAGTCCCGAACCCCACGAGTTCGTGTACCCGCTGAGCGAGAGAAGGCCCGCTGGCGTCACGTCCACCGACTCCCCGATGTCCGTGCCCGGGCCGCCGTACACGGAGCACCACGTGAAGTTGCCCGCGAAGCCGACCTTCAGCATCGAAGCGCCATTGCTCGCGAGGTTCGCGGTCGTTCCACCGACCACCACGCTCCCGATCGTGTCCACGACCTCGAGCGCGTTGTTCGACAGGAAGTTCTGATACTGGCGGTACCACGCCAGGTTCGCGTTGATGTCGGTCCTGAAGAGGAACGAGTTGTTGTTCAAGCCCGCGGCGTTCTGCCGCTGGCCGGTCACGAAGAGCGTGTTCTGAACGCCCGGCACCAGATTGGTGCCGAAGTCCGCGAGCTGCGCGGGGCCAAGGGTCCGCGAGATGAAGAAGTTGCCGCCCGCGTCGCAGCGCGCCAGCACCGTGTCGGTATCGGGAAGCCCCTGACGGCTCGTGTACCCCGTCACCACCAGCGAGCGATCCGCAAGCTCGTGCACGTCGGTCAGCGACGCCCATGTGCTCGCGCCGAATCGGCTGTCCTGGTACACGCGGGAGAAGACCACCGCGCCCGCGGCCGTCGTGCGCGTCAGCACGAAGCCCTGCCCGACAAAGCCAGTGATCTGCGCGCGGCTCGTGATCACAAAGTCACCGTTGCCGCAGACGGTAAGGCCGGTCGGACCGGCCGCGCCGCCAACGAACGGCGTACCCAGGTACGACCGCGCCCACACCACGTTGCCGCCGGCACCGACACGCACCAGCGCCGCGCCAAACCCCGCCGCGGAGCTGTTCGTCTCGCCCGCGACGATGTACCCACCGCCGGCGGCCGCGGGCAGTTCCTCAACCCGATTGGCCGTGTCGCGGCCCTGGCCACCGAAGAGGCTGTCCCACTGGAACAGGCCGTTCGCGTCCACCTTCACCAGGTACATCTGCAGGTTGCCGTTCACGTTGCGGGTGCCCGCCATCAGGTAGCCGCCGTCGCTGGTGTTGATCACCGATTCCGCACGCTCATCCGTGGCTGTGCCGTAGGTGTTCTGAAACTGGGCGTTGACCGAAGTGGCCAACCCCACAACCGCCAAGCAGGCCAGGACGTTCGTTTTCATGATGCTCACTTCCCTTTCTCTTCGCGCCGGGACCGGCACGACCACCGCGACGGCCCCGGAATCGCTACAGGGCGTCAACGAAGAAAGTCACCCGTTACTCACGGGCTCATGGAACTTTTTTGGGAAGAACCCCCGGGCCTACGGCGTTTCGCGGAGTTTGGCCTCGATCTCCCGGGCCAGCCGCCTCGCCAGGCCCGCGTCGGTCGTCTTCGCGACCTCGTACTGCGGCCACACGCCCCGCTCCGACATCTTGGGGTCGATCGTCCGCGTCGTCATCATGATCGAGCGCGGGTTGGGACGCAGCCCGTAGTCCTGCATCCGGTACACCGCCACCTCAACCCGGCCGACCCGCGCCTCATCGGCCTTCGCCTCCGACGGCTCGAACGTGATCCGCACCCGCCTGCTCTGCTGGTTCATCGTGTCGGCGAGCTCCAGCTCCAGCGAGCTCTGCTCCGTGTCCCACGGAGTGAACAGCCCAGACGAGTACTTCGGTCCGGTGCTCATCACGCCCCGGTCGGCGTCCACCCGCTCCAGCGTGAAGCGGTGCGACCTGAGCACTTCGCGGCTCGCGGCGAACGCCGTCGCGTATTGACCCGGGGCCACCTCGAAGCTCGTCGGCCCTTTGGCCGCGCACCCGCCGAGCAGCGCCGCACCCACGATCGCCAGTAGTGTGAACCTCATGCGTGGAGGATAGCGGAAGGGCCGCCCTCCTCGCCACGCGTCCCCTTCCCTCCTCCCCTGACAAACCGCCAACCCACCGGCACTCGCCCTTCGCCGACCCCTCCCTGCTATTCTGGCGCGGTGACCCGAGACCGCCGCCAACTCCGCACCGACCTCGCCGGCTGGATCTGGGTCAGCCCCTGGATCATCGGGTTCCTCGCCTTTCTCGCGCTGCCCCTGGCAATGAGCCTGTACTACTCGTTCACCGACTACCCGCTGGTCGAGTCGCCCTTGTGGATCGGGCTCGAGAACTACAAGGCCCTCCTCCACGACTCGCTCTTTCTCAGGGCCGCCGCGAAAACCGCGTTGTACGCCGCGCTCTCCATCCCCGCGTGCACCGTCCTCGCCCTGATCATCGCCTCGCTCCTCACCGCCCGCGTTCGGGCCGAGGGCTTTTTCCAAGCCGCCGTCTTCCTGCCGACCCTCGTCCCCATGTCGGCGTCGGCCATGATCTGGCTCTGGCTCTTCAACCAGCAGAACGGTTTCCTGAACAAAGTCGTCACCACCCTCGGCCTGCCCCAGGTCAACTGGCTCGGCAAGGACGGCTGGGTCATGACCGCCCTCGTTATCGTTTCGCTCTGGGGCATCGGGCAGATGGTCATCGTCTACCTCGCGGCGATGAAGGAGGTCCCGGTCCAGCTCTACGAAGCCGCGGCCCTCGACGGCATGGGCCCCGCCGGCCGATTCCTTCACATCACCCTCCCGATGATCTCGCCCGTCATCCTCTTCAACGTCGTCACGCTCACCATCGGCGCGGTGCAGGTCTTTACCATCCCCTTCGTCCTCACCAAGGCCACGCCCGGCGGCGATCCGCAGGCGATGTACTTCTACACCAGCGCGATGTACGACAACGCCTTCGTGTACGCGAAAATGGGCTACGCCTCCGCGCAGGCGTGGATCCAGTTCCTCCTCGTCCTCGTGCTCACGGGGCTCACGTTCCTCTTCAGCCGCGGGTACGTTCACTACAGGTCCGGTTGACCATGACCCCACGCCCACCAACCCCGCGCACCGCCGGTGGCCGAGGCTCACCCCTGGGCCGCGCGCTGCTGTACGCGGCTCTGCTCGCCATCGCTGCGGCGTTCCTCTTCCCGCTGGTGTGGATGGTTTCGACGAGTTGGAAGAACCAGGCCGAGGCCTCCCAGGCCCAGAGCACGCTCCTGCCCGCCGACCCCACCCGCATCCCGGGGAACCTGGCCGACAACTACAGCGCCGTGTGGAACGACCCCGCGGTCACGTTCCCCATCTACCTCCGCAACACGCTCATCATCGCCCTGCTCAGCGTCGTCGGCATGACCCTGAGCAGCTCGATCGTGGCCTACGGCTTCGCGCGGATCTCATTTCGCGGCCGTGGTGCTCTCTTCGCCATTGTCCTCGCGACGATGATGATCCCGTTCCCGGTGGTGATGGGCCCGCTGTTTGTGGTCTTCAAGAACCTGGGGTGGATCGGCTCGCTCAAGCCCCTCTGGGTCCCCGCGTGGTTCGCGGGCGCGTTCAACGTTTTCATGCTCCGCCAGTTCTTCATGGGGATCCCGAAGGAGCTCGACGAGGCCGCCCGCATCGACGGGTGCGGCCACTGGGGTACCTACTGGCGGATCATCCTCCCGCTCTCCCGGCCCGCGCTGGTGGTGGTCGCGCTCTTCCACTTCATTTACGTGTGGAACGACTTCCTCGCCCCATTGATTTTCCTCCCCCACCGCGACCAGTTCACCCTCGCACTCGGGCTTCAGCTCTACCAGGCCAAGGCGGGCAACGCCCCCTGGAACCTCCTGATGGCCGCGAGCACCATGGTGGTCGGGCCGGTGCTGGTGCTGTTCCTCTTCGCGCGGAAGGTCTTTATCGGGGGAATGGCCGCCGACGGCCTGAAGGACTAGCCCATCCGGCCGGGACCACCCACGGGGCCCGGAAACTTCCCCCATCCCTCGAAAAAGTGGTCCGGTTCTGACTCTTTTCTGTTGCGAGGAAGCGGGAGTTTCCCCATAATGAAAAGGCTTTCAGTGGCCCGCCGCCCCCCCTCACGCGGCGAGCGCCGGATCCAGTACGTTCACGTGTCGAACCGGAGTATGTCCATGATCAAGATCGCGATCGGCCTTGCGGGTCTTTGTGTCGTCGCCGCCACGGCGGCTGCTCAGACGCCCTGCCCCTCAGTCGACAACTGCCTCAGCAACCCCTCCTTCGAGGAAACCAACCCCTTCAACAACGTCGAGCCCAAGGGCTGGCACAACCTCTCGAACCCGACCGAGGCCTTCCGCCGCCGGGTTGGCGACGGCCTTCTCCCCGCCTTCGCGGCCGTTGGCACCCCCAACGCCATTACCCCCCGCACGGGCGAATGGGTCGCGGCGGTCGGCACCGACGGCGACATCGGCTTCCGCGGCTTCACCACCGATACCCGCAACTTCTTCGCCGCGGGCTTCCCGTTCTTCGATCCGGTCTTCAACTACGAGGGCCCCGGCGACGTGGTGGTCTCGGGTTACTACATGATCCCGGCGGACGCGCCCGTCACCGGCGACTCAGTGGGTATCAAGCTGAGCGTGAAGTTCGGCAACCAGGACTACGCCGTGCTCGACCCCTGGGGCGAGCGCGTGGAGTCGCTCTTCAGCGGCACCACGAACGGCCAGTGGACCTACTTCGAGCAACGCTGGAGCCTCGCGGACATCCAGTCTGAGGTCTTGTTCAACGTCAACGAGGGCTATTTCCCGCTCATCCCATACGCCAACCACCTCAAGATCGTCCTCGGGCGCTTCGCGCCCAACACCGGCGCCACCGGCACCGTGTACTTTGACGACGTGAGCTTCCGCCAGGTCGAGCCCGGCCCCACCTGCGCCTGGGCCAACGACGGCTGCTTCGCCGATTACAACAACGACGGCGGCATCGACGGCGACGACGTGATCGCGTTCTTCGCCGACTGGGACGCGGGCAACGCCTGCGCCGACGCCGACGCCTCTCAGGGCGTCGACGGCGACGACGTCATCGCGTTCTTCGGAGCGTGGGACGCGGGCGGCATCGGCACCTCCGGCTGCTGAGACGGACGACTCTTTGGTAGACACGAACCCCCGCGCGATGCGGGGGTTTTTTCGTGGGGTGGGGTGATGAGGGGTGGACGAGGTGTGGCCCATGACCTTGGCGTCGAAGCGGGCGCCGGTCCACTCGGCGAAGTCGTCGAACCCGTGCTCACGCGGCAAGCGGTCGAGCGCCTCGAAGCAGGGGTGCCCCCGCGATGCGGGAAGGTCCGCGACCCGCGTCAACATCGCCCCCTGCGCCTCTCGCTCTCCCATCGCCGTGACGCGTCCCCGTTGACAATCGATCGCACCATACCATCGACTGCCAAGGCTTGACGACTACCCGCGGGAGTTCCGCCACGGGCACGAGGCCACCGTAGAGTTTGTCTGGTCCCCTCAGAAGTAAGCACACGAACGAATAGGATATTACTACACATATGCCAAACTACTTTGAACAACACAAAGCAATGTTGCGCGAACACATTGTACCTATTGAACTGCTCTATAGATATCAACTTCTCGCGGACACATGGGCGAGATTCGCCTATGCGGTTCCGAACGCCAGGGCACCTAGAGTCAAGCGTCGGGCAGGGGCTGTCGCGGCCAACATCCGGGCCGAGACGATCTACCACGCACTATACGAATGCGGCCGAACAGTATCGCCCGATAAAGCCATTGTAGCGGAGGGGTTTGATAGTGTGTCGCTCGATGTAGTTCGGGGCGCTGTTTTCATTGAAGATGTAAACGGTTGCGAATACGAAACGCTCATGGACGGAATCGACAGAATAGTAGAAGCGCTTGGGAACTCCTGCCTAGGGGCTAGCATTGCATTTTTGCCACTTGAGTGGGTGCCCATAGAAAGCGAGATGTCAGTAGAGAATATGGGATATATATTCCCTGTTCGCGACGATCTATTTGCGGCAATTCGCAATGGTGCGATTGAATGTAATTGGACGGGTTTCGGTGAGTTCTTAGTGATAGGACTTTCCGCTGATGGCTTGCCCATTTGGATAGCCACATGGCGATGCCAATGGTTCCGCAACTTGCTTATTTTCACTTAGAGCGGCTTCATCCCAAATCCGGCACATGCACGGCGCAGGTTCGGTTGCGCGACTGATCAAACCCGTGTAGATTCCTTCCGGGAGCGCAAGCGCGTGCCCGGAAGGAGCCAGGATGGCCGCGCCGTGTTCGCAGGACCTTCGAGACCGCGCGCTGGCCGCGGCACCCATCAACGGTGACGTGTTCGATGCGTGAGGATGGCGACCGGTGCCACAACAACCCGCCTCGGGTTGTCGTGAGAACTGAATGTGCCCGACTCGCCGCGGCGACGTGAGACTCTGGTTCATCCCATTGAAACCGAAGCGGTTTCAATGGCACCCGACCTTCTTCGCTCTTCCCAAGTGGCCAGGGCCCAGGGCCTCTCTTGCCGCCCGCTTCGGGCGCACGCCCCGGTGCCGGTGGCGCGGCGAGCAAGCCACCGGTACGCGGTCTTGATCTCCGCCGCCCGGCTGGGGGCGGACGCACTCACCCTCCGCTCAACACGCAACCCCGCCGCCTCAGACGCTGTGAACTGTTGGTCACGTCGGTGGGTTCCGGGGCTTTTAGGTCGGTCACGGGTACGCACACTGCGCGGAGTCGCATGAACCGCTACGACTGCATCCGGACCAACTGCTCCCGTCCCCCTGCCCCGATCCGAGCTGATGCGAGTACGGCGAGCGGATCACGAAAGGACTTGTCCAGGGAAAGGGGGGAGACTACTGGCTCGCCTTTGGAGTGCTTCCACCCCGTCTACTCAGCCGAAGTCCGTCGCTCGACAGCGGTCGCGACACGATCGGGTTCCTCGCGGGAATCATCGCTCTCTGCCCCGTTCGTGGTCGCGTTCAAGCGCCAGCTTGATGAGCTGATCGTCGATGAAGAAATCCGTCTTTGAGAGCCGTGCCGTGCTTTCCGCCAGCGGGCAGAGACCCCGCGCCGAGGCGAGTTCAAGAATGCCCAGCGTTCCCACAGTCACGAGGCCAAGCCCTTTCGCAGTCCGGGCCGCGTCACGGTCGTCCACGAGAAGCAGGTCCGCGTTCAGTTCGCGCGCGAGCGAAATCGCCTCCCGCTCGCCACGGCCCTTTCTCCCGAAGGGTTCGACATGAGACGGACGACGCACTTCCAACCACGCGGGTGGCGTGGCCGCCCACAACCGGACTTCCGCGGGAGTGTTGGCGTGGGTGAGTTCGCTGTGGACCGCCGTGGGGATGACGACGCGCGTGTAAAGCGTCGGCAGCACATCGATCAACTCGATGCGGACGAGGATGTTGAGCGGAGTGGAATCGGAAATGACGATCACGGCTTGAAATCTGGGAAGAGGGTCGCGAGGGACTTTCTGTCCGCTTCAAGGTCCTCGAGCGAGTAGTTCAGGTGAATGCCCCGCTTGGAGAGCCAGCCCTGGGCCTCGATGCTCGTCTCCAGTCCGAGAAGTTCGGCGAGGTAGCCGAGGCTGATCTTTCCCGCGCGGTAGCTCTCAATCAGCAATCCTTCCCGAGCGGCCCGGTCAAGGCCGTCACCCCAGGCCGCGCGGAGTGCCTGTTCATCGTCCTTCGGCATGTTGATGCTGATGGCCATGGTGCAACTGTATCTACGTTCACGCCGGTGCCCGAGTTTAGCGCTCACGACGGGATTCACACGGCTTTCTGTGGGTCCGGTAGATCAAGCTCGGGCAGGGGCAGGAGGGCGGCCAAGTCGAACCCGCGAACACGCGGCATCTGCGCCAGCGGCCGCTTGATTGGCCCACCCCACCGGATTCGCCCCCTAGACGAACTTGCCCGCCCGTCCTCATCAACACCCCGCGACTCGATTCGCGTTGGGGCCAGATGTTCAATCAGAGAGCAATGAACCCCCCGCTTTCAGTCGGGCCCGTGGCTGGATCGCGGACCCCTTCCGCGTGCAAACACGACAAGTGCCAGTTCATCGCCGCCTTCCGTCCCTCTTGCACGCGCTGGCGTTCCCTTGGCCTCCAAGCGTGTGAAGCGGCACAACGCAACAATCCGCCCGACCTTCACCCCCCGGAACCGCCCCGCCCTTGGCCTTTCTGAACCTCCCATCCTGGTTCCCGTTCCTCCGCCCGCGCGGCGCCGACGCCGTGCTCGCGGACGACGGCGTGCCATGGCGCTTCGAATCTCAGGAATCCGTCTTCGCCGTCGGCGACGTTCACGGTGACCTCCCCTCGCTCACGACCGTGCTCCGCGGTCTCCAGTTGGTCGAAGCGGACAACCTGGACTGGACCGGCGGACGCTCGACCCTCGTCCTCGTCGGCGATCTCGTGCACCGGGGCGACCACTCGCGTCAGGTGATGGACCTTGTCCTGAAACTCGAGGCTCAAGCCGCCCAGGCGGGCGGGCGCGTCGAGGCCTTGCTCGGGAATCACGAGTTCAACGCCGCGGGTGGGTACCACGAGGACTGTTCGGACCTCGATCGCGCGAGCTTCGTCGAGCTCCGAGACGGCCCGCTGGTCGGCCTCGACGCGGGGTATCGTGGACCATCGAGCCCGTACGCCGCGTGGCTCCGCCGTCGCAACACCATGGTCATCGTGGGCGAGACCGTGTTCATCCACGCCCATTTGGGCGAGTGGGCGCTCCGCCACGATCCCGCGGGCGTAAACGCGACCGTTCGCCGCCAGGTCGAGATCGCCCAGCGCTTCGCGCTCGGGCCTGTTCCCCTCCTCAGCAACAGGTACTTCTGGACAGTCGGTGCCGAGGGGCCGCTCCTCAACCGGGATTTCGCTCCCTGGAAGCGGTCCCCATCACCCTCACCCGCACAACTGCGGGCCGTCCTTGATCATCTCGGAGCCCGGCGGGTTGTCGTGGGGCACACCACGATGCCCGGGCAACATCCCTGCATGACGCTCTCGCACCCCAACTACGGGACCGCTGTCGCGATGATCGACACCGGCATGGGAACCCCGCTCGGCCGCCCCGCCGCGCTCGAGATCCGCGGCTCGGACGTCATCGCCCACCACTTCCCACCGGCCGCGGCCGGGGACGCTACTCCGGCTTCTTGTACTCCCTGATCTGCTTCGCCACATCCGCCAGCATGTCGTTGGGCACCGGCACAGTCAGGTTGTACTGCGCGATTCTCCACGCCCCGGCCTCGCGCACCAGCACCCCGCTCCCTCTGCACTCACCGTACTTCGCGTTGTCCAGCTTCTCGTCGAACCACGCCGTCGTTCCGTCTACTCCCATCGTCACGTGCCGATCCCGCGGCGTGTACGTCCACCCCTTGCCCTGATC
>JBMOHX010000107.1:0-11007 GCA_049317625.1 Phycisphaerales bacterium | reverse complement strand
TGGGTCACCCACGCGGGCTCTGACCGCGTGAACGCTGCACAACTGAAATCGACGCCCGCGGAGCGGGCTTGCAAGACTCAGCGGGCGGAGCCCGCTGCCACGCTTGCCAAGTCGACGATCTGCATGCGGTGCTTGCCAGCGCCGACGTCGACCGATGAGTAGCCCGCCGCGCGGACCGGGCCGCCTGTGAAGACGTGATCGATCGCCACCAGCGGGTACTCGCGGTGCCAGGTTGGTTCCGGGCCGTAGCCCGCCTGGTCGTACGCGTGCACGAGTGTGCCGCTGACGTGCGAGAGCGACGCCGAGCCCCGCGGCGTGTTGAAGTCGCCCGCGATGATGTCGGGAGCGGGGAAGCCCTTCGGAGAGTCCACCTCTTGATCGAGTCCGCTCTTGCCGCGGATCATGACGGGGCCGCTGAAGCCGTTGATCGCCGCCGCGGCTTGCTTCAGCATGGTTTGGCGCGAGAGCGCGATGTCTGAAGGGATGTCGATCACCCAGACGACGATCGGGCGGCCGAATGTCTCGGTGGCGTCGAACTCGACGAACATCGCCTGGCCGCGGTCGATCGAGGGCTTGCCGTCGAAGTAGCGGGTCTTTGCACCCTGGATCTCGAGCGAGGTGCCGCCCCATCGGAGGATCGGCCACGGGCCGAAGCAGGCGAGGCGTCCGTAGCGCTGGGCATCGCTCTTGTCTCCGCCGACTGCTTCGCGGATGACTTCCCACTTGCAGTAGGCAGCGGGGTTGGCGATGCAGACGATGGAGGGGTTCACGGTCGCGATCTTGTCGGCGTAGTCGTCCATAAACGCGGTGGCGGCGTTCCAGAAGACCAGTCGCAACTGCGTGTTCGGAGCGGTTGGAGGGTGGAGCCAGCGGACGCCGCGGGCCTCGACGACGACGGCGTGAACGATCATCGCGGTGCACGCGAGGCCCACCGCGCGCCGGGTTCCGCGGGCGGCGCGGGGGAGGCGCATGAACTCGACGGGTTTGTCGGCGTCGGGCGCGAAACTGGTGGGCAGGTAGGGCTGCCCCATCAGCGCGAGGAGCCAACTGAAACTCAACAGCAGCACGCTCACGAGCCCGTACGCGAGTGCGGGGGGCCAGAAAAGGTACTGCGTGAGCACCGTGCGGTCGGTCAGCAGGCGTCCAGTGCACCACGAGAGCACCACGAGCGCGGCGAGGAGCGCGAGAACCCAAGACAAGCGACGGAAAAAGAGCCTGAGCACGTCAACCCCGCGAGCGCCCTCCGGACACCCGGCAGTGTACCACATCGCGTGCGGAAAGGGTCAGGCACGCTGGGCTTCAACGCCGCCGGGGTAAGAAATGCGCCCGTGGTACATACTGGCCACGGTGCGCGAGATCGAGTCGCAGATCATGTTGAGGTCGCGCAGCGTGATCTCGCAGTCGTCGAACTGGCCGTCGAGCAGCCGCTTGTTCGCGATGCCCCGCACCAGCGACTCGATGCGGGAGGGCGTGGGGTCCGACATCGCGCGCGCCGCGCTCTCCACCGCGTCGGCCACCATCAGGATCGCGGCCTCTCTTGTCCGCGGCTTGGGGCCGTGGTACCGGTACTCGAACTCGTCGGGGACCTGCGGCTCGTCCGCCTCGTCGCCCCTGGCCTCATCGGCCCGGCGTCGCGCGCGGTGGTAGAAGAACTCGACGAGCGTGGTGCCGTGGTGGCTCTCGATGAAGTGCTGGATGTTGCGGGGCAGCTTGAACTCTCTTGCGAGCTCGATGCCGTCTTTCACGTGGCCGACCACGATCAGCAGGCTCATCGCGGGGCTGAGCTTGTCGTGCTTGTTGAACCCGCCGGCCTGGTTCTCCACGAAGTACTCGGGCTTGTTCATCTTGCCTATGTCGTGGTAGAGCGCGCCGACGTACGCCAGCAGGCTGTCGGCACCGATGGCCTCCGCGGCGGCTTCGACGATCGAGGCCACGTTCAGCGAGTGGTTGTACGTGCCCGGCGCACGGATCTGCAGCTCGCGGAGCAGCGGTTGCTTCGGGTCGCGCAGCTCGATGAGCGTCATGCCCGTGGTGACGCCGAAGACCCGCTCGATGAGTGGCAGGAGGAAAAGCGTCGCGCCCCCGCCGAGGATGACGGCCGCGCTGCTCAGTCCGGCGTCAGTGATGGACTCGATCAGCGAGTCTTCGCTCAGCGGTCTGTCGACGAAGCTCACCACGAGCGTCGCCAGCCCGACGCCGCCGGCCGTAGCGACGCTGGTCCGCACGAGGGAGCCGCGGTCGCGGATCTCCTTCAGCGTCCACACCACGCATGCGATTCCCGTCACCATAACCGCCAACGTGCCCACGTTCGCGCGCAGCGCGACGCACACGAGCAGCCCGTGCAGCAGGCCGTACGCCAGCGCGGCGCGACGGTCGTAGGCGATCGTCATCAGCAGACTCACCAGCACCGTTGGGACCGTCGCCGAGACCGCGATGAACTCGGGCCGCCGCGCCGAGACCACGCACGCCGCGAGCATGCCCGCCAAGAGCACCGAGGCGATCCCCGCCATGCGCGAAGCACGTCCCCAGGCGCGCACGCAGAAGAGCGCTGTGTACCCCGCGAGCCCGGAGGTGATCCCACCGGCGATCGCCGCGACTCCCAGCCACTCCAGCCACAACTGCCACGGGGCCCGCCCGTTCCTGTGCTCGGCCATCTCGCGCACGTAGAGGTCGGACTGGGCCTGCGTCAGCTTCTCGCCGCGCTGGAAGATGACCTGGCCCGGCGGGTTCACAGCGATGACCGCGCCCACCGATTCCGAGGCGAGCTGCTGATCCTGCGCGGTGAGGGCCGCGTCGTACGTAAAGAGCGGCCGGGGGCTCGAAGAGAGTCTGGCCACCACCATCGCGCGCAGCGGGCCCGTGAACCCCGCGAGTCGCGCGCAGTCGGCCGCGGCGTCGGCGAGCATCTTCTCGTCCTCGACGTTGACGAGGTCCCGGCGGAACACCAGGGAAGTTTGCCCTTCCACCACGAGCTTCACGTTCGGGCTCGATCCTTCTTGCCCCTGGATCTTCCACGACTGCTTGTCCAGCCAGGGTTGGCGGGCGAGCGCTCCGCGCAGGGCGGAGACCCTCTGCAACCACGCGTTGGTCGGGACGCCTTCCTGCTGTTCGCCCTTGAGCGCTTCCAGCCCCTCGGGAGTGACCGCGAAGATCTCGCGCACGGCTTCCGGGAGCTCCGCGACGCTGGCGACGCCTGTCACAAGTCTGGGGAGGTTCTCGACCGAGCTCGCGATGGAGTCGAGGAGCGCCATGTCGGCTACAAAGACTCGGGGGGTGGCCTGGCGAGCCTGCTCGCGCGCCTGCGCGGTCTGCGCGGTGTCGATCGAGGTCACCTTCACCCGCACCAGACGCGTCTCGTCCATGACGCGCGACACCGCGACCAGTGGCTGTTGACGCGTGAGCGCGATGGTGATCGTTGCCAGCACCGCGAAGACCACCGCCACCAGCAGGCCGAGTCCGAGCCGCGGGGTCGCGAGCACATCGATGAGGCGCGCCTTGAGCCCGCTGTCACCCAGCAGCGCCTCGGTCAAATCCGGTCGACGCGACCGCACGCTCTTGACGAGCGAGTCGATCCGCGAGGGGCGTGTGGGTTCTCTGGACATTCGTGGCGAATCGTTCCGAACGGGCATTATCTCATCGGTTCCGCGGTCACGTCGGGTTTTGAGTTATCGGTCCATTTGACTCCACCCCAGACCTCCCCTTCCGACCGCCGGGCTTCTCATCCCCGTACGCCTCGATGATCCGTTGCACCAGATCGTGACGGACGACGTCGGACTTGTCGAGCGTGACCATTGCGACGCCCGGTGTCTTGCGCAACTTGTGCGCGGCGTCGATCAGCCCGCAATCCGCCGGGTTCTCCAGGTCGATCTGCGTGACGTCCCCCGTCACGATCATCTTGCCGCCGTGGCCTAAACGGGTCAGGAACATCTTCATCTGGCCTTTGGTGGCGTTCTGGGCCTCGTCGAGGATGATCACCGCGTTGTTGAGGGTTCTGCCGCGCATGAACGCGAGCGGGACGACCTCCACCACGTCGTTCTCCATGAACCGGCGGATGGTCGGGAAGTCCATCATGTCGTGGAGCGCATCGAACAGGGGTCGGAGGTACGGGTTCACCTTGTCGCGAAGGTCGCCGGGGAGGAACCCGAGTCGCTCGCCCGCTTCGACGGCCGGCCGCGCCAGAACGATCCGCTTGACGCGGCCTTCTTTGAGCAGGTGGACGGCCGCGGCGACCGCGAGGTAGGTTTTGCCGGTGCCGGCGGGGCCGATGGCGAAGACCAGGTCGTTGTCGCGGATGCCCTCGATGTAGGCCTGCTGGTTGGCGGTTTTGGGCTTGACGGGCCTGCCCGCGGCGTACACGTTCAGTCGACCGTCCCACTCTCGCAGTTCCGGGGGTGGCGCAGAATCGGGGTCGATTGGTTCGCCGCCGCGCCTGCCGGCGGCGCAGTCGGCGATGAGGTTCAAGACCTCCTGGCGGGAGGGGGCCTGGCCCCCGGCGGAGGCCTCGATCAGTTGATCGATGACGGCGCGAGCGAGGGCGACGGGTGCTCGATCCCCCCGGACGGTGACGACGGACTGTCGCGCGGTGACAGAGACGCCGATGGCCTCTCGCAGGATCTTCAGGTTGCGTTCGGCGGGTCCGAGCACGGCGACGCGATCGGTGCCGACGGGGAGTTTGATTGAAGTTTCCAAGGTGGGGGATCGGGGGCGACTATCCGGAAGGCGGGTGCGAGGAGGAAAGAAAGAGTGCCCTGAAGGCTAGGTTGGGACGGGAGCGGGGGAGTTGATACCCTCTCGGCCATGCGAATGCCCACCTTTGCCGTGCCGCTCGCTCTCTTCCTTGGTTCCGCCGCGGTCGCCGGTCCGCCCGAGGACGTAGAAGCGCTGCTGACCAGGATGGAAGCGGCGGTGTTGAACGCAGACGCCTTCGCGTACATGACGACGGTCGACCCCGAGAACGCGTTCTTCATGCAGGAGCAGAGCGAGTGGGCGAAGGACCTGAAGGCGAACCCCGTGGAGGCCTTCGATCTCATCATCGGCGGCGAAGCCCCCGAGGACGCGACGATGGCGGGAGCAGACGCGGCGCCGGAGTGGGCGGAAGACGTCGCCCACGTGCCGCTGACGATGGTGTGGAAACTCAAGGGCGAGCCCGAGCAGCGCGTGAAGTTCCCCGCGGCGTTCCACAAGCGTGACGGCGCGTGGCGGTACTCCGGCGAGCACCTGGAGGAGCTGGTGAAGGACGGTTTCGTGATCCGGTACCCGAAGGGGTACGAGGCGACCGCGCAGCAAATCGCCGAGGCCTTTCCTGTCGCCAAGGCGCACGTGGACGCGGGCTTTGAGATCACCAACAACCGATTCGAGCACATCAAGCTCTACGACTCGCAGTCGGTGCTTCAGGCCTCGGTCTATCCGAGTATGTACAAGACGGACCTCACCCTCTCGGGCTGGAACGAGAAGGGCGAGTCGATCAAGTTCGCCACCTGGTACACCGACTCGGTCGCGGGCTGGACCAAGGCCTTCGCGCACGAGTACGGGCACGTCGGAACTTGGGAGCTGGGGGCTCAATCCAAAGGGATCGCGTGGTGGGTCGCGGAGGGCGCGGCGGAGCTGGCCGCGGAGGACTTCCCGCCGAACACGCGCAATCGCGTCCAGCGTTGGGCGGTGAGGCAGGCAGCTGAAGGAACGCTCGCGGCGTGGGAAGATATCACCGACTATGTGACCACCAAGCGCGAGCTGCGCGGCCACCCGTACCACCAGGGGCACGCGTTCATCGGGTACATCTCGGATCGCTTCGGCCGCAAGGGGCGCAACGCCTGGCTCGCGGCGCTTTGCAACGGGAAGAGCCTCGACGAGGCATCGACCGCTGCGCTGGGGATGTCGTTCGTGGACCTCGACGCCGCGTGGCGTGCCTCGCTGGTGCCCAAGACCCCCGAAGCCGCGGAACCGGGGCACGAGCAGGAGCTGGCCGACATCGAGCGGACGATCTCGTCGATGGAGCGGGCGGTGCTCGCGGCCGACATCGATGGGTACATGGTCAACGTGCTGAAGGGTGACGCGGAGTTCGAGCAGGAGCAGTTGAACTTCGCGAAAGACCTTCCGCGGAAGACGCCGGACTCCTTCGACATCCAGATCGAGGCGCCGAAGTTCAGCGACGGGCTGGCGCGGGCCAAGATGACGATGGTCTGGCACATCCCCGGACAGGAGGCCGAAGGCGACCGCAAGGTCAGCTTCGATGTGAAGTTCATCCGCGAGAACACGCGGTGGCTCTACGCGGGCGAGGACTGGCTGATCCACGACGGGGGCGAAGTGATGGTGTACTACCCCAAGGGTGGCGAGTCCCGCGCAAAGGCCGCGGCGGAAGCCTTCGCCGCGGTGAAGGCGAGCGTGCTCGAAGGGTTTGAGCTGAGCAACACCGCCTTTGCCGAGCATCGGCAGAAAATCAAGATGTACCGCCAGATGGAGCACCTCCAGGCCTCGATTTTCCTCGCGTACGAAGACGGGCTGGGAGGGTGGAACGAGCCGGGCGAATCGATCAAGATGCTCGCGAGCGGGTTGGGCGGTGACATGCGCAACGTGATCGCGCACGAGTACGGACACTGCGCGACGTTCTCCCTCGGCCCCAAGTCGAATGACATGGCCTGGTGGGTCTTGGAAGGCGCGGCCGAGCTCGCGGCGGAGCCCTTCGGCGGTGGCCGAAAGGGAGTGACGCGCTCCATCGAACGGACCGCCAAGGCCGGCAAGCTCCGCGATTGGCCGGACCTGGCGGACTTCCACACCATCAAGCAAGAGAACTACGGGATGGTGTACACCCAGGGCCACCACATGATTGGATACATCGACGACACCTTCGGCCGCACCAAGCGGGTCGGCTGGCTGCGGTCGATGTCGAACGGGGCGACGATGGACGAGGCGAGCCGCGAGGTCCTCGGCCGCTCCTTCGCGGATCTGGACACCGAGTGGCGTGCGTTGCTCCCCTCGCCCGAGGCGGAGAAGGTCAAGGACGGCGGTTGATCAGACCGGCGCGTTTCAGGCGCGGGCGCGGGGTGTCTGGCGGTCGCGCCGACGCGGGAAAAGCACGAGCCCGGCAACCGCGGCGAGGGCGAACGATCCCGGCGCGGGGACGAAGCGGATGTTCGCGCCGAGGGTTTCGAGCATCGGTGCCTCTTCGAATGTGAAGGGCGAGGTGATCGAGGAGAACCACAGGCTGGAGCGTTCGCCGTTGCTCGTGCGGAACGATTCAACGGGGATGTTGACGTCAAGCGACCCCGAGCGCGACTGCGCGAAGCTCATGCCCCAGGTGAAGAGGCGCACGTCGGTTGTGCCGAAGTTCGCGGCGAGCGAGGCGCCGGAGTTGTTGATCCCGCGGAGACCGGAGACGTTGTTGTCGCCGGCACCCTGGCCGGGATGGTTCGTGGCGACCGCCTGCGCGAAGCGGGCGTAGGACGTTCCGGCGAAGTCGTACTGGTGAACGATCACCGCGTCGGCGATCGTCTGTCCGTACGTGCGGCCGAGCGCGAAACCGTCGCCGTCGGTAGTCGAGTAGTCGGCCTCGGCGACGCGGTTTGCCGCCTCGAAGGGGAGGATCGTGTCACCCGCGCTCCACCCGGCGAGCGTCGGCTGGCTCTTGGCGATGGTCAGGCCGAGCACGGCGGGGCCGTCGTTGCGGATGTACGAGATCGAGGTGCGCCCGAAGACGACTGCGGTCAGCGAGGGATCCACCACGAGGGTGCGGGACCAGTTCTGACCGTCGGTTGAGAGCTCGACGGTGAACTGGCTGCGCGGGGCAACCTGCCCATAGGCGCTCAGCGCGAGCGCGGACCCAAACAGAACCCCGATGATGATTGGCTTCATGTCTCAGCTCCTCGGGGCCACGCACGCGGAAGCGGCGATCGGCCCCAAAGGAAGCTAACCCATGGTCCGAGATCGGCCAGGAAAGTTCGGGATTTTCCGGTTGCGCCGTCTGTGCCGACTTCGCCCGATCCGATCCGGCGGTCTTTCGGCGATCTACCATGCCCTTCTTACAGGGAGCTCCCGTATGTCCTGGCTGAAGGTCGTTGAAGCGTTCAAGTCGTCGGTTGGTCAGCCCATCACTCTGAAGGGGTGGGTACGGACCAATCGTGAGAGCAAGGCCGATGGCGGTCTCTGCTTCGTCGCGGTGTCGGACGGCACGGCGTTCGACCCCATCCAGTGCGTCTGCCGCGGCAACCTCGCGAACTTCGCGGAGATCCAGAAGCTCAACTCGGGGTGCGCGGTCGAGGTTACGGGCACGCTGGTGGCGAGCCAGGGCAAGGGGCAGAGCGTCGAGGTGCTGGTGGACGCGGCCACCGGCGGCGCGGTGACCATCACCGGCTGGGTGGAGAACCCGGACACCTACCCCGTGAGCAACAAGCGGCACACGTTCGAGTACCTGCGCGAGGTGGCCCACCTGCGCGTGCGGACCAACACCTTCGGCGCGGTGGCCCGCATGCGGCACTGCCTGTCGATGGCGATCCACCGGTTCTTCCACGAGCGCGGGTTCTACTGGGTGCACACGCCGATCATCACCGGCAGCGACTGCGAGGGCGCGGGGCAGATGTTCCGCGTGAGCACGCTGGACCAGCTCAAGCTGCCGCGGACCGAGGACGGCGCGGTGGACTACACGCAGGACTTCTTTGGCAAGGAGACGCACCTCACGGTCTCCGGGCAGTTGAACGTTGAGACGTATGCCTGCGCGCTGAGCAACGTGTACACCTTCGGCCCCACGTTCCGCGCGGAGAACAGCAACACCAGCCGGCACCTCGCGGAGTTCTGGATGGTCGAGCCGGAGATGGCCTTCTGCGACCTGCAGCGCGACAGCGAGATCGCGGAGGACCTGCTGAAGTACTGCATCAACGCGGCGCTCGCGGAGCGCGGCGACGACATGAAGTTCTTCGAGGAGCGGATCGAGCCGGGGCTGCTCGCGCGTTTGAAGCACGTGCTCGAGACGCCCTTCGTGCGGCTGCCGTACACCAAGGCCATCGAGATCCTGACCGCCGCGCAGGCCGGCGGGAAGAAGTTCGAGTACCAGGTGAAGTGGGGGACGGACCTGCAGACCGAGCACGAGCGGTTCCTCACCGAGGAGCACTTCAAGAAGCCCGTGATCCTGATGAACTACCCGAAGCAGATCAAGGCGTTCTACATGCGGCTCAACGAGCCCGGTACGGACGGCGCGCCGGCGGACACGGTGGCCGCGATGGACGTGCTGGTCCCCAAGATCGGCGAGATCATCGGCGGCAGCCAGCGCGAGGAGCGCCTCGACAAGCTGGACGAGCGGATCGCGGAGTTCAAGCTCCCCGCGAAGGAGTACTGGTGGTACCGCGACCTGCGCCGCTACGGCACGGTCCCGCACGCGGGCTTCGGCCTGGGGTTCGAGCGCCTCATGCTCTTCATCACGGGCATGCAGAACATCCGCGACGTGATCCCGTTCCCGCGTGCGCCCAAGCAGTCTGACTTCTGATCCGCGGGATTACCACAAGAGCCCGCCGCGACGCAGCGAGCCGAGGATGACGTCTTCGACCGGCGTCTCCGCGCCCAGCTCGAAGGGCGCGATCCCGCGCGCGACGCACGAGGCCCGCCAGTTCGCGATGAACCGCGCCCGGAGCTCCTTGTACCGCGCGAGCGCGGCGTCGCTCACGGTCACTTCCGCGGTGCGGCCCGTCTCGATGTCGGTGAGTTGCAGGTCTCCGGAGAGGCCCGCGCGCTGCGCGGCGGCGGGGTCTCGTTCTTCTTTGCTCGCCACGAGCACCGCGTAGGTGTCGAGCAGCCCAGAGCCCGTTGCCCCGCCGAGCGCGTTCAGCCCGCGCTCGAAGCCCTCTTCCATCAGCCAATCGGAGATCACGATGAGCACGCCGCGCGACGAGCGCGAGGAGGCGAGCCGCGTCATCGCCGCGCCGAACTCGTCCGCAGACTTCGCGTGCGTCGCGTTCTGCGCGAGAGATTCGAGCACGAAGGCCGCCGCGGCTTTCACGCCGCTCCGCCCGCGCACGGGTGCCATCACGCGGAGCGCACCGGCGCCGAAGCTCGCGAGACTTACGCGGTTCTGGTTCACGAGCCCGACGTACGCGAGCGCCGTCGCGAGCCTCGCGGCGAAAAAGACCTTCGACGGCGCCCCGCTGTCCATCGAGGCGGAGACGTCGATTGCGACGGTGACGGAAAGGTCCTCCTCCTGCCGGAAGAGCTTGATGAAGAAGCGGTCGAGGCGCGCGTAGACGTTCCAGTCCAGGTGCCGCAGGTCGTCCCCGGGCACGTAATCGCGGAAGTCATCGAACTCGACGCTCCTGCCGCGGCGCTTGGACCGCCGCTCCCCGGGCAGCTTCCCCGCGAGCATCTTGCGGGTGAGCACGTCCAGCCCGTCCAACCGCGCGGCGAGCTTGGCATCGATCAGCTCTTCGAGGGTTCGGGGGCGGGCCGTGTCCTGGGAGATGAGCATGAGAGGGAGGGTAGTGGAGCTATCTCAGTGAACGGATGGCGAAATCCGTGCCGTTGAGTCGCTCTGCGGCGAGGGTACCGTCGGGGGACAAGGCTACCTTGAACACCCAGGTTGCCGCGCCGCGGAGACACCCGAGAAGCTCGCCGCTGGACGCCTCCCACACCCGCGCGTCGTCGTCATGATAAGCCGTCAGCACCCGCGATCCGCAGGGGCTGAAGGCTGCGGTGAGAAGCGGGGCTTTCTGCCCGCGCAATACCCCCAGTTCGCGTCCCGTGGACGCCTCCCACACCCGCGCGGCATTGTCAAGAGACACCGTCAACACCCGCGAGCCGTCGGGACTGAATGCGGCGGCAAGAACCCCGCCCTCGTGCCCGCGCAGCACCGCCAGTTCGCGCCCCGTCGAAGCCTCCCACACCCGCGCGGTTTTGTCGAAAGACGCTGTCACCACCCGCGCGCCGTCAGGGCTGAACGCGGCGGCAAAAACACTGAGCTCGTGCCCGCGCAAAACCCCCAGTTCACGCCCGGTGAGCGCCTCCCACACCCGCGCGGTCGTGTCGTCAGAC
>JBMOHX010000106.1:0-11010 GCA_049317625.1 Phycisphaerales bacterium | reverse complement strand
GCCCGGTCTTGATGGCGGTGGGGGTGGGATCAAACAGCGAGAGCCGACCCGCCTCGGACCACGTTGAGAGGCTGACGATCGAGACCGATCCGCCGAAGCGGTTGAGCACGTACAGGCGGTCGCGCGTCGAATCGAGCACCAGGCCGGTGGGCCCCTCGCCAACGGGGATCGCTGGCAGCGCCGACCGAACCCCGGTCGCGTCGATCGCGATCACGTTGTTCGAGCCCATGCCCGCCACAAACCCCTGCGTTCCCGACGCGTTCCACACCACGGCGCGAGGATCGCCGACCGATCGGTTACGGTCGCTCTGCGGGATCGTCGGGGCCGCGTAGGTGAGGTGCGTGTTGAGGTCGGAGATCGCCGGGGCCGCGAGATTCGAAGGGGAGACGTTCGCGACCTTCACGCGCACGAAACGCCCGTTCACGTTGGGTTCGAAGCGCACCTCGTTGATCGCGTCCGTGCCGACCATCGTGACCACACCGGTCGCCGGGTTCACGCCCACCGCCATGCACATGTTCATGAGGCGCGTGGCGTAGTTCACGTTCAGGGTCGTCGCGTCGATCACGGCGAGGTCCCGGTCCGGGAGGTTCCACCCGGGCAGACGCCCCGAGCGGCTCGCGTTCGCGCCCGAAACAAGGTTCGTCCAGTCACCGTTGTTGTCGTCCATCCAGCGGCCCAGGGCGTCCTTCTTCACGATGAGCCCGACCGCCAACGGCGCGGGGAGTCCCGCAGTCAGCGAGGGGAAAAACACCGCTCCCGCGTTCGGCGGGGGGTTCACGCCCGCGTAGGGCCCCAGCGGGTCGCTCACCGCGTTGGGCGGGAAGGCGATCGTTCCAACGCCCATGCTGCCGCCGCCGATGATCGTCGAACCGTTCCCCGACTCGAACACCGCGACGTACACCGACGAACCATCCGGGCTCACGGCCATCGCGCGGGGGTCCTCGCCGTTGATCAGCACGCTCCCCACCGGCTGCGAGGGTGCCGCGAGATCGAACACCTGAACCAGATTGACCTGTGAGCACGACACGAACGCCCGGCGCGGCGAACCCGCGAAGACCACATCGCACGGCTCGTCGTCGGTGTCGATCGTCTGGACCACCCGCATGGTCGCGAGATCGACGATGCTCACCGAATCGGAAACTTGGTTGACCACCCAGGCGGTCTGCGCATCCGCCGCGCGAACGGCGACCGGGTCCAGGCCCACGGGGATCGATGCCAGCAGGCGCGGGTGGGCCCGCTCCACATCGAAGACGTCGAGCGAGTTGTTGGCCGTGTTCACGACGAGCAACCGCCTCTGATCCGGCGTGAGGTCCATCGGGTGGACCTGCGGGGTCTCCCAGTTGACGAACGTCGACGGGGGGACCGGCGTGGGCTGCGCGGAGGCGGTGCCTCCCGCCAGCATGGCAAACGCGGCGAGCGGACGAGCCGGAATAGCGTGGCGGAACTTCATGACGGATCTCCAGGTCGGTGGGGCGGCCCAGCGTACCCGATGGGGGACGGTCGGCAACAGGCAGAACTCCGGAAAGATTGGGAAACCGCCTACGCAGGTTTTGCGGGAGTACCCCGGGGCCTGACTACCCCTCGCGGAGCAGGGCTGCGCCTACCGCGGGCACGACGTCGTGGCCCCGAGCCGGGTAGTGCTCGCCGATCGAACGCAGGAAGGTGGCCCGCCAGGGTTCGAGTTCGATGTTGACCGCGGAGTCTCCCCGCATGCGCCACGACATGAGCTTCGGATACAGCCCGGGCCACACCTTGAGCATCCCCAGAGCGCGGTTCCGCCTCCGCATCCGCCCCAGCAGCGCTTCGATGGTTTGCTCGCTCAGCGGAAGGCTCCCGTCCCGCCAGAGCCGCTCGAGGGTCTGGATGACGATGTCCCGCGCCGCCATGCTCTTGGCCAGCACGACCTCGTTCCCTGTGACGTTGACCATCATCGGCCGCTCTTCGAGCTTGCCCTTGTGCTTGAGCGCGCAGGTGAACACGATCGCGGCGTCCTCACCCATCCCGCCGTAGGTCGTCAGGTTCGGCTGGTATCCGATCTCGCGTCCCAGCGAAGTCTTGAAGGCCATCGCCCCGTGAAGGCCCGTCCGCACGTCAAGCCCGGGGAAAGGATGATCGAAATCCTGGATGCCCAGCAAGCGGAGTTCGAGGGTGGTCTGAACCGCCCTCGAAACCCAGTAGTCGTACCCCTCCTTCGCGGCCTCCGCGATCGCGCCGAGTCGATCGGGGAAGAAGAAGTCGTCGACGTCCCACAGCGCGATCCAGTCGCCGGACGCCTCGTCCAAGGCCCGGGAGCGCGAGTACGCCCGACCACGGTTCCGCTCGTTCTGCACGATGCGAACCCGGGGATCGGCCTCCGCGATCGATGCCAAGATCGGGGCCGATCCGTCCGTCGAACCATCGTCCACCACCAGCCACTCCCAGTGCTCGAACCGCTGAGAGAGCAGCGACGCGTAGCACCGCGGGAGGAACTTCGCGCCGTTGTAGGTGCACGTCATGACAGTGATGGGGGGATTGTTCATCGTGGGTTCGCCCCGGTCGCCGCTTCGAAAGCGGCCTTGCTGGTTCGTGCGATGCGCCGTCCTTCGAGCGAGCGGAAGGTGTCGAGGCTCTGGTACATCGTGCAGCGTGCGCACGTCTGGTTTAGCCCGCCCTCGGTGAACGACTTCCGGAGCTTCGCCACCTTCTCGCCGCGCCAGATGTCCAAAAGCGATTGGGAGGTGATGTCCCCGATGGTGATATCCGCCTCCGCGTCCATGGAAGCGAGGCAGTTGCACGCGACGACAACGCCGTTGGAGAGCACCGAAGGACCCCAGTAGGTGTACGCGCACGCCTCCGGATGAGGTTTGAGCACGCGGAGCCTGATCGTGCCGGGGAGGTCGCTCTGGCTGATGCGGCCTCCCGCATCGGAGTACACGCGGTTGGACCTGATGATCGGGCCGTGCCCGAGGATCTCGGCGAAATCCGGGTCGCGGAGCAACTCGGCGAGCGGGCGGTCGCCGCGGAGGCAGATCGTGACCTCCACCGGCTTCCCGCGGGCGTTGTTCTCCCGCACCAGGTCCAGCACGTTCTGCCTCATCCGCTTGTAAGAAGGGTTTCGGTAGATCCGTCGGTACATCTCTTCGTCGAACCCGGCCGTGCTGATGAAGATCGCGTTCAGACCGCTCGAGAGCACGCGATCGACACCGTGCTTGTCGAGCAGGATGCCGTTGGTGATCGTGAAGATCCTCCCGATCGTGGGGCGCGATCGGAGATGCTGCACCCGCGCCACGAACTCGGGGTGGATCAACGGGTCTCCCACGATCGGCGTGAGCTCCATGTTGCCCCCGCCGATGGCGACGTAATCGTCCACGGCTTTGGAGAACACCGCGTCGGACATGAAGCTGTGCGCCCGCTCCTGGTGCTGGTAGGGACAGAACACGCAGTTCGCGTTGCAGAGGTTCGTGAACTCCAAGCCCAGTTGGGCGGGCTTGAGCGCCAGCGATTCGAGGGTGGTGCCGATGGGGCGGAGGCTCCCGATGAGCGAGCTCACGCGGCGTGCCGCCGCGCTGGTCAGGCGTTCGAGTTGGAACCGGTCGAGCCGCCTCATGTTCGCATCCCCCGTCCCTAACGCAGTGGGTCGGTCATCATGATATCACTACGTGAGTTGCGATCCAAGTGCAATCCAGAAGCCGGGTCCGGCGTTATCAGGCGTCGGGCTCTTCCCAACAGAACGGTCCCCTTGTCCGGGCAGCGAGCGCGACCGCCTTCATGATCCAGCGATGCCCGTGCATCGGTTCCGCGGGAAACCTCGCCATGTACTCGTCCCGCACCCCTCCGACCGGGGCCGTGTGGCAGCCGCGCACCGCCGAGAGCGCTCTGAGAAAGCCCGCGTCCGCGACCGCCCGGCGCGCCGCCGCGTCGATGTGCTCGAGCCGACCGAAGGGCCACGCGAAACTCTCCACCGCGCCGATTCTCGAACGCAAGAGGCCGGCGCTCCGCCCGATCTCATCTTGGAGACGGGCCGCGGACAAGCCGCTGAGCACGGGGTGCGACGCCGTGTGGCACCCGATCTCGTGGCCATCCCGCAGCAGCCGTTCCACCCCGTTCCAATCGAGCATCGCAATAGGCGGACGCCGCAAGCCGCGTATACAGAACTCGTCGCGCCCGCGCTCGGTGGCCTCCAGCGGGTCAGTGCACACGAAAAACGTGGCCGATCCACCCCGCTCGCGCACGATCTCCGCCGCGAGCGCTTGATTCGCGAAGCCGTCGTCGAACGTGATGCACGCGACGGGGCGAGAGATTCCCGCGGCCAGGCGCTCGCACGCCTGGGCGACGGTGGTCAGTTCGTGCGTCCGCGCGAGCCCGTCGACCAGCAGCCGGAACTCCGCGGCCTCGTCGTCGAAGACGTGGTGCATGCACAGCACCTGGACCCTTGGGATGCGCAGCAGGGACGCCATTGTGTCATCGGAGAGCGCGAGCAGCCGTGCTCTGCGCAGGGCGCTCAGCACCCGCGACCGCGGGCGCGGCGTGGGCAGTTCCGACGCGAGGGTGATCCGGCCGTTGTCCATGGCGCTCCACCTGGAGTCTACCGATCCCGCGCCCGTCGAAGCTCGGTGTTACCCTTCGGCATGAAGACAAAGGAAGAGATCGTGCGCGACTGGCTCCCCCGGTACACCGGGAGGGCGATCGAGGACTTCGGGGCGTACATCCTGCTGACGAACTTCTCAAACTACGTCGAGATGTTCGCCGAACGCTTCGGCGTGCCGGTCTGCGGGCGGGACCGTCCGATGCAGTCCGCGACCGCCGAGGACATCACGATTTTGAACTTCGGGATGGGGTCGGCGATGGCCGCCACGGTGATGGACCTGCTCTCCGCGGTGGACCCCAAAGCGGTGCTCTTTCTCGGGAAGTGCGGGGGACTCAAGAAGGCGAAGCTGGGAGACTTCGTGCTGCCCATCGCGGCGATCCGGGGTGAAGGAACCAGCAACGAGTACATGCCCCCCGAAGTGCCCGCGCTCCCCTCCTTTCGCCTCCAGCGCGCGGTCTCCGCGACCATCGTCAAGCACTCGTGCGACTACTGGACCGGGACGGTGTACACCACCAACCGGCGGGTCTGGGAGCACGACGACCGGTTCCGCGAGTATCTGAGGCAGATCCGGGCCATCGGGATCGACATGGAGACCGCGACCATCTTCCTCGTCGGGTTCGTGAACTCCATCCCCAAGGGCGCTCTGCTTCTTGTCTCCGACAACCCCATGACCCCCGACGGCGTCAAGACCAACGTGCGGGACCAGGAGGTCACGCAGCGTTTCGTCTCGACGCACCTTGAAATCGGTATCGAGTCGCTCAGGGACCTCCGGGACCTGGGAGAATCGGTCAAGCACCTGCGGTTTGAGTGACGGTCCCCCGTCGGAGGACGCCCGGGGTTAGGGTTGCTTTCGCCATCGAAACCTGCCGACCGGACGTGTTACGGTGTGGAAGACTCGGCGTAGAACACTTGGAACGATCCAGGAGTGAAGACGTGGGGTCGGGATACCCCTATTCTCGCTCCGGAAACTGGGCTGCGCCGATACCCAAGACCTCAAGCGGCGGATGCGCAATCCAGCCGCCGGTCGGCCAGCTTGACCTAGAAGAATCGAGGCCCGTAAGGCCTCCCCACGAAAGGAACGAGACCGATGACGTCGACGAGAAGGAACTTCCCCGCCGTGACCGCGATGATCCTGGCTGCGCTCGCCGGTACCAACCCCGCGCTGGCCGGCGGTCCTGAGTCGATGGACAGGGTCCCCGCGACAGCTGCGGTGATCATCTCCCTCCGCGACATGGGAGGGTTCGTGAAGGAGTTTGAGGCCCTCGAGAAGGCCATGGGGCTTCCCGACTCGGGCGAGAACCCCCTCGCGCAGGCCGAGGCCCTGCTGGGCACCAAGGGCATCAACTCCAAGGGCTCGATGTCTCTGGCGGTCATGCCCGGTGCCGACGGAAAGGTGGACTTCGACTCGGACGAACCCAACGGTCTCATGATCATCCCGGTGTCCAGCTACTCCGAGTTCGCGAAGGGGCTCGGGGCCTCCGCGGTCGAGGGAGTTCAGAGCGTGACGCTCGACGACAAGCCCGCGTTCGTGAAGGACATCGGCGGCGGGTACGCCGCGATCTCGAACAACAAGGAAACGCTCGACGGCTTCAGCGGGAAGGCCGGCCAGGCCGCGGCGCACCTCAAGACGCAGGGCGCCACCGGCGCCGCGATCACCGACCGGTCCGACCTTGTCATCACGCTCAGCATGGCGCAGTTCCGCGACCAGATGAAGGAGGGCGTTGCGCAGGGCAAGGAAGAAATGGCCAACAGCCCGATCGCCGCGGGCGGCGAGGGCATTCTCAGGAGCATGGACCAGGTCTTTGATTTCATGACCCGCTTCGCCGATCAGGCCCAGAGCGCCACGATGGGCGTCGACCTGACCGAGAAGGGCGTCAAGTTCGACATGGGTGCCCAGTTCGCCGAGGGCTCGGAGATGGCGAGCATGTTCGCGACCCCCGGCGACTCCGGCAAGCTCATGAGCTTCCTGCCGAGCCAGGCCTTTCTGGTCGCGGGTGCGTTCGATACCTCCTCCGACGGGGTGCGTCGGATCCTCAAGAGCATGACCGACCTCTCGTCGCAGATGCAGGAAGCGGCCCAGGCCATGGCCGCCGAGAACGGCGCGCCCGTCGAGGGCATGAACGAACTCTCCTCGCTCATGTCGTTTACCGGCGGAATCGACAAGCTCGACGGCACCGCCTTCTGTATGGGCGCTTCGCCGAGCGGCATCATGGGCGGGCTCTTCACCAACACCTCGACCTACCAGGTCTCGAAAGACCCCGCGGCCGTCCGCGGCCTTACCCAGAAGGCGCTCGAGACCATCAACGGCAAGAAGATCGCCGGGATGACCTACAAGTCCACGTACTCCCCCGCCGCGGTCTCCATCAAGGGCGTCGAGGTCGACTCCTGGAGCGCCACGATGGAGCCCTCCGAGGACGACCCGAACGCGATGCAGATGCAGATGGTGATGGGTCTGATCTTCGGCGCGGGCGGTATGGGCGGCATGTCCGCGACCGTCGGCAACGGCGTGGTGAGCACCATGAGCCAGAACACCCTGCTCATGACCTCGGCGATCGAGGCCGCCAAGTCCGGCAACGGACTGGGCAAGGATCCCGCGATGGCCGAGATCCAGGCCAACCTGCCCAAGGACCGCGTGTTCGAGGTCTACCTCGGCACCAAGTCGATCATGGACTCTGTCGCCGGCCTGATGCAGATGGCCGGCGGCGAGGCGACGTTCGTCGCTCCCGCGAACGTCTCCCCGATCGCCCTCGCGGGCACCGCCGGCAAGGGCGGCATGGCGATGCACCTCTTCCTGCCGGCCGACGTGATCAAGGCCATGTCCGAGATCCGCACGCAGATGGACGCGGCGGGCGGCGGCGACGAGGAGCCCGTTGAAGCCGGCGACGGCCAGGCCGAACCCGCCACGCCCCGGTTCTGATTCTCAGCACTACTACAAACACAACGGGCCCGGCGGATCGCCGGGCCCGTTGTTGCTTTGTGAGCACGCGCCCGCGCGCAAGCGTTCAGCACCCCTGATCCCAGTCGCGGAAGAACACCACGATATCGTCGGCATCCACAGACCCGCTGCCGTCGGTGTCCGCGGTGATCAGTCCCGCGTCCCAATCCGCGAAGAAGAGAATGGTGTCGTCGGCGTCGCTTGCGCCCGAGCAGTCGAAGTCGCCGGTGCAGACCGAGACCACCGCGCCCAGCGATGTCGCCTGCCCGCACGCGTTGGTCACGGTGCAGGTGTACTCCCCTTCGTCAGACCCATTCGCGCTCGTGACGTTGAGGATGCGCTCCGTGCCGTTCTCCACCGGTGAGCCGTCCTTGCTCCACAGGTACGTTTGGGCCGTGCTGCCGGTGGTGACCGCTTCCAGCGAGAAACTCCCGTTCATGCACACCCGGCCGATGCTCGCGGGCTGCACAGTCACGCCGGGGGCCTCGCAACCGACGAGCAGCAGTGGCGCGGAGCTCGCCGACTGGCCGTCGGGGTTCGCGACCTCCACCGCCCGCGTGCCGAGGGGCGCATCCGGCGCGGCTGTCACATTCAACCTCACGGAGCTCGGCGAGAGGAACGTGACCGAGTTCACGGTGACGCCCGCGCCACGCACGAGGGCCGAGATCCGGTTCATCCCCGGCTCGGTGTCGAAGAAGCCCGTGCTGCCCGCCGTGTCGCCCGTCACCAGAATGTCCGCCGTCGTTCCAGGCGCGATGCTCGAGGGCGAGCAGGAGATCGGCGTCGCCGGCCCGGGCGCCCCAAGCCTGAACACCTTCACCTGCCAGAGGTTCGTCGCCGAGGCGTATTTCTGGATCGTCCACATCGTCATGTCGTCCGCCGGGTCCACGATCGTGCTGCTGTAGTCCCCCCAGCGGTTGCGGAACGTGTCGTTGGTGTACGACGCGGTCGACGTCTGCGCGATGGTCGCCGGGCGGATCTCCCCCAGCGCATCGCTCGAGTACCGACCCGCCACGCCCACTTCAAGCCGCCGCTGCGGCCCCGCGGCAGCGCACCCGAGCGCCATGTGCCCCTGGCCAGACAGCGCGATCGTCGGGTAGAAGTAGTAATCGCGGCTCGCGGTCGGGGCCGCGCTCACGAGCGTGCCCGCTTGCACGAGGTTCGGAGTGGCCTCCAGGTCCCGCAGTTCGTACCACCGTGCCGCGTCGCGGTCGCCGCTCGTGGAGGCAACACCCGTGGAGTTCACGCGAATCGCGTGCGCCGTCATGAGCGACCACTGTCCCGTCAGCCGATCGCGGTAGAACCGCGCATCGAAGAGCCGGTCGTTGGTCACCTCAACCGCCACGCCGCTGCCCAGAGCCGGCACGGCCACCGGTCGCACCGTCGCCGGCACCGTGATGTTCACGTTCGGCCCCAGCACAGGCGTCGTGTCCGCGTTGGTCACTCTGCGGAGCACCAGCCGCCCCAGCGTGAGGTTGTCCGAGCCGATGAAGTAGCCCGTTGTCGCCGCGGGGTTCGGGTTGGTCACGCCGCGCGGCGCGTAGATGCCGGCAGCGGTGGCGCTGGGGAGCAGCCCGCGGAAAGCGGTGACCACGATCGGTCCTGTGTTCAGCACGGACGACTTGCGGATGACCCAGGCCGTCGTGTTCGCGAACGCGCCGCCGAACATATTGCAGCCGATGTACACGCCGTTCGCGTCCACGCCCAGCGACGGGTAGTCCGCCAGCCGGCCCGCGTCGGTGGTCCCGCCACCCACCGCGTCCTGCTGGAATCCGAAGAACCGGAACGAGCTCTGCCCCGTGATCTCCGGGCCGCTGCTCACCGCCAGCACGATGCGGTTTGGGGTTGACGTCGTGATCATCACGATGAACCACCGCTGCGTGATGCGATCCCACACCACGCGCGGGTCCGCAACAAACGCGTTGCCCGTGACCGAAGCGAAGAACGTTGCGGTATCTGCGTTGAGCGCCCCGAGCACGCCCGTCTTGCTAAACACCTTGATACGCCCGTTGAGGCACACCACCACCTGCGTCGGGCTCACGTCACCCATCGTGTCCGCGGGATAGATCCCCCCGCACTCATTCATGTTGATCGCGTTGAAACTCAGCGTCACCGGCTGCGGCGAACGGTCCTGGTAGGAGGGTGGCGAGACCTGGCCCAGCGGCCAGCGCGAGACCAACGGGGCCGCCGGGTCGAGCACCGGTTCGGGCCGGGGCGGGTTCTGGTTCCAAGGGCGGTCCGGCCGAATCGTCCGACCGGTCTCCCGAGCCATGATCTGATCGACCGTCTCCTCGACGGCCATCCACCCCACGTGAGGCTGGCCGACAATCGAACCTTCCTCCGCCACGCTCGCGACAGCAGCATCAATCTGCGCACCCGCAACCCCCGCGACCGTTCCCGCGACGAGGAGAATCAGCCCCGCCGTTGCCGTTCCGGTTCTTCTAAGCTTCATCGTGTTCCTTCGTGAGAGAGTGCCTACTGCGCCCCGAGAGCCGACAGCCTACCAAAGCCGTGACCCCGCGTCGCCAATAATGCGGGGTGAACGCCTGGAACCTCGGTTCTCGCCCCCTCCCGCTTGATCGCCCCCGGATCGTGGCGATCCTGAACGTCACACCGGACAGCTTCGCCGACGGCGGTCGCGCTCTGGACCCCGGCGTCGCCATCGACCGCGCGTTCGCGCTCGCCGCCGAGGGCGCCGACGCGTTGGACATCGGCGGCGAATCCACCCGGCCCGGCAGCCAGGCGGTCCCAGCCCAAGAGCAATCCGCGCGAGTGCTCCCGGTGCTCCGTGGCCTGAGAGCCCGCGCCTTTCCCCTCCCGATCACCATCGACACCACGCTTGCCCCCGTCGCCGCCGCGGCCCTGGACGCCGGCGCGGACGGGATCAACGACATCTCCGCCGGACGGGATGACCCCGCCATGCTGGAGCTGGTCGCCTCAAGGGGCGCGGGGTTGATCCTGATGCACCGGCTGACGGCCCCACCCCTTGACCGGTTTTCGGACCGATACGCCGCCCCACCCGTGTACGGCGACGTGGTTGCGGAAGTTGCGGGCTTCCTGCGTGAGAGAGCCGCCGCGGCGGTCGCCGCAGGGATAGAGCCACAGAGGCTGGTCCTGGACCCCGGGCTCGGCTTCGGAAAGGACGTCGCTCAGAACCTCGCGCTCATCGATGGCACCCGCGTGCTTCGCGAACTCGGATTCCCGATGCTCAGCGGGCTGAGCCGCAAGTCGTTCGTCGGCCGCGTGTGGTTCGGGCGCGACTCGACCCCAGACGAACGGCTCGAGGGAACCATCGCGATGAGTGTGCGCCACCTGCATGCCGGCGCGGTGCTCTTTCGAGTTCACGATGTGGCCGCGCACCGGGCCGCGCTGGATCGCGAGTGGGCCCAGTTCAGCCGGTGACGTCGAGTCGAGTGCCGCGGACGCCCGTGGGATCCGCCGCGGGAGCACTCTCCGCCGCCGCGGCGATCAGCGCGAGGGCCGCTTCCCCCTGGTCGCGTTCGACACT
>JBMOHX010000105.1:0-11131 GCA_049317625.1 Phycisphaerales bacterium | reverse complement strand
CTCAGAACAGCGCGGCCTCGGGGCTGGCGTTGCAACAAAGCACCACGCTGAGCGCGACGTTCAATGGTCGCTACAACCTGGGCCCGGGTGGCGTGGGCTTCTACGTGCTGCGGGTTCTCAACGGCGCGGGACAGATCGTGGCGCAGACGCCGCTGGGCGTGATCACGAGCGGCACCTCCGGTGCCTACCAGACCTTCAACGTCGGCCCGGTGAACGTGCCGGCGTACGGGGCGGCCCCGAACGATGTGTACTACGCGTTCCTGGAACTGAACGTCGCCGCGGGCGCGTTTGTGGGCTCGAGCGCCGAGGCGTTCATCGACGACGTGTCGATCGATGGCACGCTCGTGGGCGGGATTCCGACGGGCGCGTGCTGCGTGCCGGGGACCGGATGCGTGATCTCGACGGCGGCCGCGTGCTCGGGAACGGGAACGTACCAGGGCGACGGGACCACATGCGCGAACAACCCGTGCAACCCTCCGGCGACGGGCGCGTGCTGCGTGTCGGGCTCGGGATGTTCGGTGACCACCCAGGCCCTCTGTACGGGCGCGTACCAGGGTGACGGCACGACCTGCGTGAGCAACCCGTGCCCCGCGGAGAACAACCTGGCCTTCAACGGCGGATTCGAGATCGCGGGCTTTGGTGGTCCGACCGATCCCTTCGGCTGGAACCGCTTCGCCAACGGCGGCCCGGGGTCGCTCTCTGATCGCGACAGCGCGATGCCGGCGGCGGGCGAGTTTGCGCAGCACATGATTGCCTTCGGTGCCAACGCGATCGGCGGCGCGGCGGGCGTGTCGCAGAACACTCTCACCGACGGCGGGCAGCCCTCGCTCCAGCAGAACACGCAGGTCACTGCTTCCTACAGCGGCAAGTACAACCTGGGCGTGGGCGGCGTCGGCTTCCGCACGCTCCGCATCCTGAACTCCGCGGGCGCGATCGTCGCGACCAGCGGCCTGCAGGTGATCACCAACAGCAACAGCAACTACCAGACCTTCACGATGGGACCGGTGACGGTGCCGGCGTTCGGGGCTCCCCCGAACGATTCGTACGCCGCGTTTGTTGAGTTGACGGTGGCGGCGGGTGCGTTTGTCGGCTCGAGCGCCGAAGCGTACATCGACAACGTCGTGATCAACGGCGTGGTGGTCTCGGGACCGACCTGCCCCTGGCAGGGCGATACGTGCTACGCCGACTACAACAATGACGGCGGCATCGACGGCGATGACGTGATCGCGTTCTTCGGCGACTGGGACGCGGGCAACGCGTGCGCCGACGTTGACAACTCGACCGGCGTCGACGGCGACGACGTGATCGTGTTCTTCGGCGCCTGGGACCTGGGCGGCACGGGCCTGCCCGGCTGCTGATATCGTGTGAGATCAATACCCGACCGGGCCGCCCTTGACGGGGCGGCCCGGTTTTGCAAGAGTGCCCGTTGTACAGGAGAACCGTCGATGCAAGGAGCCGCCTGATGACCACGACGCGTCGCGCCTTCACGCTGATCGAGCTTCTGGTGGTGATCGCGATCATCGCGCTGCTGATCGGTATTCTGCTGCCGGCCCTGGGTTCGGCGCGGGCGACTGGTCGGACGACCAAGTGCCTCGCGAACGTGCGGAGCTTTGCCCTCGCGGCGAATCTGTACGCCAACGACTCGAAGGACCGCATCTGGGACTCGAGCCGGCGGATCACCCCGCCGAACGCGGACTTCACGGTGTGGGCGAGGCTGCCGCGGTCGGATGATCCGGCGTTCACGGGGCCGGGGCTGGTGTACAGCTACATGGACGACGTGGAGCACGTGGGCGAGTGCCCGACGAACCGTCGCCGCAACTCACAGGGGCAGGAGGCGCGGGCCGGGAACGCCAACAACCCTTGGGGGAGCCAGAGCGGGATCGACTTCGACTACACGTTCATTAACCGGATGCAGGGGGCGAAGCTCGAGAGCGACGTGCGGGTTGGGTACATCGAGCAGCCGGTGCAGTTTCCGTTGACGACGATCCCGCCGGAGGTGGCACCGACGACGCTGTCGATCAAGACGTTCACGGGGCGGCCGATCTTTGTGGAGGAGTCGACGAAGTTCTACAACGGGAACACGACGCAGACTGCCTATCAGGACGGGTTGTTCACCAACGACGATCAGCTGGAGACGCGGCACGGGAAGGGTGGCTCGATGGCGTTCATCGAGGGGCACGCGATCACGTTCAAGACGCCGTCAGGGGGCGATCCGAACGTGGAGGAAGCCGCGGACCTGCGGACGTGGGATCTGTACGCGGTTGGGCGTGTCGGGTGGGTGAGGTTGGAGCCGCCGGGGTTGAATGTGACGCGGCGGCCGTATGGGTGGATCAACAATCCGAGGGCGACGCCGTAGGGGTCGGGGCGGGACGCCCCGAGACACTCTCGGGCCGGGGGCCCGAGCTACGGCAAGTACGAGTGCCAGCGCTGGGTGATCGCGTTTGCCCACTGGTTGGGGTCGTCAGGGTCGCGAAGCGCATCCGGATCGTGGCGGGCCATGAAGTCGATGAAACGGGCGATGGTTTGGAGCTGGGGTTCTGTCCAGAGTGGCAGGTTCTCGTTGGTCGTGAACTGGTCGATCGGCGCAAGTAGGGCCCAGGCCTCGTGTACATCCTCGCCGCGCAGGAAGCGGATCATCGTGGGAGGAAGGTAGTAGCGGAAACCCTCTGCGTTGATGAACGAGAACCCTCCGACACCGGGGAAGGGGACCCAGCTTGGGCGGTCAACGAGCTGGCTCCAGTGGGTGTCGGTGTCCCAGACACGCACGGCTTCGCGGTGGTATTCGGGGCCATCGATGTCGTACGCATAGCACTCGCGCCATGACATCGCCTGTTCGCCGCGGGAGACGTTGGCGAAGGCGGATGCGATGTGCGTGAGGAGGCTGTCTCGCTCGGCGCGGGATTGGTTGGAGAGGTTGGGGAACATCGGTGGGATCGGGGCGGGACGCCCCGGATGACTCTCGGGCCGGGGGCCCGAGCCACCGGGGGCCCGAGTCACGGCGGAGTTGCGTTAGGCGATGCCGTCCTTCGCGGCGAGCATTTTGATCATGTCGACGCAGCGGGAGGAGTAGCCGAACTCGTTGTCGTACCAGCTCACGATCTTGAAGAATCGCTTGTTGAGTTCGATGCCGGCCTTGGCGTCGAAGATCGAGGAGCGGCGGTCGCCGATGAAGTCGCTGGAGACGACTTCTTCTTCGGTGTAGCCGAGGACGCCCTTCATCGTGCCTTCGGAGGCGGTCTTCATCGCCGCGTTGATCTCGGCGAGGGAGGTGTCCTTCGAGGTGCGGAAGGTGAGGTCGACGCAGGAGACGTCGGCGGTGGGAACGCGGAAGGACATGCCGGTGAGGCGGCCCTTGAGCGCGGGGATGCAGAGGGTGACGGCCTTGGCCGCGCCGGTGCTGGAGGGGATGATGTTCTGGTAGGCGTTGCGGCCGCCGCGCCAGTCCTTCTTGGAGGGGCCGTCCTGGGTGGGCTGGGTTGCGGTGGCGGCGTGGACGGTGGTCATGAGGCCTTCCTCGAGACCGAAGGCGTCCTGGATGACCTTGGCGACGGGGGCGAGGCAGTTGGTGGTGCAGGAGGCGTTCGAGATCACCGAGTGCTTGGAGGGGTCGTAGGACTCGTGGTTCACGCCCATGCAGAGGGTGGGAACCTGGGCGGGCTCGCTCTTGGTGGGGGCGGAGATGATCACACGCTTCGCACCCGCGCCGATGTGGGCGGAAGCCTTCTCGAACTCGGTGAAGAGACCGGTGGACTCGAGGACGTAGGAGACGCCGAGGTCCTTCCACGGGAGCTTGCCCGGGTCCTTCTCGCTGGTGGTCTTGGTGGTCTTGCCGTTCACGGTGAAGGACGTCTCAGTGGCGGAGATGTCCGCGGGCTTGCCGCCGAGCATGAACTGGCGGTGCATGGTGTCGTACTTCAGGAGGTAGGCGAGGTTGTCGGCGGGGACGAGGTCGTTGACCGCGGCGACTTCGATGCCGTGCTCGGCGGCGATGCGGTAGACGAGGCGCCCGATGCGACCGAAGCCGTTGATGCCGATTCGAATGGTCATGTGTGGAACTCCAAGAGGGAGGAAAGGCCGTGCGATTTCGGACGCCGGACAGTAGAGAAGGAAAACCCGCGGTTCCAGTCGGTGCCGCTATGCCCTCCCCCGTTTGAGGGCAACAAGAACTCGGTACATTTGATGTAAATGACTGAATGTCAGCTTGTTAGAGTCGTTTCGTCGGGTGTGGATATCTTGGCCTTTGCGCGAAAATGACCGTAGTTGCAGGGGTTTTCTCGCGCGTATGCGAAATCATTGCGCCAAGGAAACGCCGTAAATCCTTTAGATTCCGTCAAATAGGGAGACATGCCCGTAGCAAAAACCCGCGCTGAGCGGTTAGTCATTGCAGAGCCGAGTGTGTTGTTGCCACGGACGGCGAAAGGACCGTCCTCCCCGGTCCCGGCATTCGAGGCTCCTTCTCATTCGAGGCTGACCGACCTCTGCCCGGGATCGGTTGGCCCTTTCAGGACGGAAGCTCTGAGCATGGACGCTCCCGCGGCAACGCCGGCGCAAGGATCGCGCCAGCGTGGGGACAGAAAGGATTCGGTTCCCTTGCCTCGTTCGTATGTTCTCCTGCTGGCCGGTCGACTCTGGCAGGGTCGGCCGGCGATTCGAAAGCGTTGATGAGACTGGGTCGGACCCGAAGGCGGCGCGTGGTGGCGTCGTCCCGGGTGGCGGGGGAAAGGTGGTGTCCCGTGATGATCCAAGGTGCCTTTGGACGGGGGAGCAATCCCCCAAGTCCACGCGCGGTTATTTCTCGCGTCGCTCATCCTTCGCACGAGCGAGTGGTCGATGTCGAAGAGGATTCGGGCGAGAACCCCGTGCTGGCTTGGCTGTCACGGACCTCGCGATTGAATGCGCAGTTCTTGCATCAGCTCGCGCTGACCGATGAGACGCTCGCGGTCTCGCTCTCGGGTTTGTATCCTGCCAGCGCTGGTCCGGCGCGGCTCCGACTCGCGTTGTTCATGGAATACGCGGCGGAGCAGAGGCTGGGTCCGGGAGAGGTCGCGATGCTGATGGGGCGGGCGTCGGGGTTGCTCGACGAGGCGCTCGCCACGCTGGTCTCTGTCGCTTCGGGCATGGCCGCCCGGGGCGGATCTCTCGCACGGAAGCTCCAAACCGTTTCTGTCACGCGGCGTCGCCGCGCCAGATGAAGGAGCACGAGTCATGGCCGGACTTGAAGAACATGTCTCGCTGCTGGCGGACGCGTACCCCCGCATGGTGGCCTTTGCGCGAACGAAGGTCGGCGACGAGAGCGCAGAAGACGTCGCGCAGGAAGCGGTGATGCGTCTGCTCCGCTACCGCGGGATCGAGGACTCGCAGAGCATGTCGCTGCTGCTGACGATCGTGCACAACGTGGCGTGCACGTGGGTGAGCCGTGAGAAGCGGTGCTCGGTGTGGCGCGAGGAGCTGGACGAGGACCAGGCGCCGCATCAGCCGCGGGCGGAGATCGGAGCGCACCGCTTCAGCGAGTGCTGGGGCGGGCTCAACGAACGCCAGCGCGAGGTGCTTCTGCTCACAGAGGTCAAGGGCCTTACCGAGGAGCAGGCGGGGCTGGTGCTGGGCGTGTCGCGGAGCGCGGTGGGGGCGCACCGGCGTGCCGCGGTCGAGCGGCTGAAGTCGGCGTGCGACCGGCGGCGCGAGGCGAGCTGATCCAGAAGCAAGGCAGATCTTAGAATCTGAGAATGCCCGCCGTGATCACGTGGCGGGGTTTGCCGACGAGTTCGCGGCCGAGGAACGGCGTGTTCCAGCTCCGGCCGGCGAGCGTGTCGCGCGTCAGGATCCACTTCGCGTCGGGGTCAATGACCGCGATGTCCGCGGGGCCACCAACGGCCAGCGTGCCGATGCCGCAGACGTCCAGACCGCACAGCCGCGCGGGCTCGATGGTGAGCAGCGCGATGAGGCGGGGCCAATCGATGAGCCCCGTGCGCACCAGCGCTTCGGCGTAGAGGGGGAGCGCGGACTCGAGACCGACGAACCCGAAGGGGGCTTCTTCGAAGGGGAGTGATTTTTCGTCGAAGCTGTGCGGCGCGTGGTCGGTGCCCAGGACGGTGAGCGTGCCGTCGGCGACGCCGCGGCGGATGGCTTCGACGTCGCGTGCCTCGCGGAGGGGAGGGTTCACCTTCCCCATGGTGTTGTAGTCTTCGCAGGCCTCGTGGGTGAGGTGGAGGTGGTGGGGGGTGGCCTCGCCGGTGACGAGCCCGCCGGCTGCACGGGCGCGCCGGATGATGTCGACAGTCTCCGCGGAGGAGACGTGCTGGACGTGGTACCGGGCGCGGGCCTTCGCAGCCAGACGTACGTCGCGCTCGACGATGATCTCCTCGGCTTCGCGCGGCCACCCGCCGAGTCCCAGGCGTGAGGAGATCGCGCCCGCGTGCATCGCGGCGCCGCGGGTCATCGTGGGTTCCTGGCAGTGTTGCATGAAGACCTTGCCGGTCGCCGCGACGTTGGTGAAGACTCGGGCCATCATCCCCGCGGAGGCGATGCAATCTCCGTCATCAGAGAAGGCCACCGCGCCCGCGGCGTGGAGGAGCTGGATCTCGGCGAGTTCTTCGCCCTTGCGGCCTTTGGTCGCCGCGGCGACGGGGAAGACGCGGCAGAGGCCGGTGTGGAGGGCGCGGTCGTAGACGAAGCGGACGAGTTCCGGGGAGTCGAGCGCGGGGAGCGTGTTGGGCATGCAGCAGACGGAGGTGAACCCGCCCGCGACCGCGGCTCGGGTGCCGGTGGCGATGGTCTCTTTGTACTCGTGCCCTGGTTCGCGGAGATGGACGTGGGGGTCAACGAAGCCGGGGGAGACGATGCACCCGCTGGCGTCGACGACGGTGCAGCCCGGGGGGCGGGGAAGAGAGGGGCCGATGGCGGTGATGACGGCACCGTCGATGGCGATGTCGAGAAGGGCGTCGGTGGCGGAGGCGGGGTCGATGAGGCGACCACCGGAGAGGAGGATTGGGGGCATGACGGGGAGGGTACCCGCGGGCGGGCTGGGGTGACCAAGGAAAAGGGCGACCTTGCGGCATGGGGGATCACTCGGCGGGGCGGGCTGTCGCGGAGGTGGTGGGAGCCTAAGGCGAGCATGGACGGGTCCGGACACTCAGTGCCCCGCGCGTACGATGGGCGAATGACGCAACCGGTCTCAGTGCTCCACGAGTCAGCCGATGCCACGCACGCGTGGATCGAGGCGGCGCTCGGACGACCCGTCCGGTCCTTCACGCGGTCGACTCCTCCGGACAGCAACTGGGGCTCGCATGCCCGACTGGAGGTTTGGCTTGCAGACGAGAGATCGCCTCTGCGGCTGCACTTGAAGATCGGGTCGGCCAAGACCTTTGGTCGCGCTGAGGTCGACTACTACACCCGGGCATTTGTCGGGCTGAAGGACGCCCCGTTGGTGCGGTGCCACCACGCGGCCGCGGATGAAACCCACTACAACCTGCTCCTCGATGACCACTCCCAAACGCACGGTGATCAGAAGGTCGTCGAGCCCACGTTGGCGTATGGAAGAGCACTCGTCGAAGCCGCGGCGAAGCTCCATGCACATCACTGGCCACAGCCACCGCCCGGCGTCGCTGAAGCGGATCGGATGGTCTGCCGCGCTCGTGCCGGTCAAGGTGCGATGCTGGCGGGCATGAAGGAGGGCTTCACGGCGGCTGAACAGGCCATCGCCGCTCGGCTGATTGAACGGAATCCGCTCGCTCGCGATGCTCGGCTCGCCGACCCCGAAGGCTTCACATGGACCCACGGAGACCTGAATCCGACCAACATCCTCGCGCCGTTCGATGGTGACAGGCCAATCTACCTGCTCGATCATCAGCCCTTCGCAAGTTCAGGCTCGCCGCCGTGGCTGGGTATCCGTGACTTGGCGTACGCCATTGTCGTGTGGTGGCCGATCGACCTGCGCCGCCGGTGGGAACGGGTTCTCGTCGAACACTGGCACTCGGTGCTTGTCTCGCGCGGCGTCGCCAACTACTCGATTGAGAAGGCGTGGAGTGACTGGCGCTTGTGCGGGGTTCAAGAAATCAACGTGCCCGCGGACTGGTGCTCGACGCCCGAAGGGATGTCCGACATGCGGGGGTTGTGGGAGGCTCAGCTTCGACGAGTCCTCGCGTTTGCCGAAGACCATGGTTGAGGAGCGGATCAAGCACGAACACCCGGGAGCAATGGCCCGCCTTCAATCGGAGTGCACGCTGGTCGGGCCGGAGGGAGGGCGTGGCCCCGACCGGAGTTCCGACCGGCGTCGCCGCGAAGGCCGCCGGGGGGACGTACTCAAGCGAGCTGTGCGGCGGATTGTGGTTGTACTGGTGAGGCGTCAGTGCGCTCTTTGGGAGCAAAAAGCGACGTCTCGCTCGCCGCGATGCCGTGAATGAATCGGTTGGATTCCACGACAACTGCCCTCGGTACCGCCGCTCACCCTCCGCCCCTCGTCGCATCCGGCATGGCGGGCTCGGCTCCGCCGGCCAACGCGGCCCTGCACGTGGCCAGGGTCTCGCGGTACTCCTTGAGGAACGGACTCTGCGTACCCGCCTCGAATGAACTGTCAGCGGTCTCGGTGTTGTGAACCCGTCGCGGGCCGATGGGAGGTCCCGCAACAGGGAGCGATCTCGCTGGCGCCCCTGAACGTGGACCGGATGGACGAACCGCGGCGACATACCCAAGAGAGGTCGCGGACGGGGCTCTGCGATCCACACCGCCGAACTCGTTGCCAACGATCTTGCGTTCATCCGCGAACGCCGAGAGAAGCGGCGTCGGTCGCCGACTCCTTCGGCGACCTGCTGGCACGTGCGGCGCGGTTCGAGGGCTAGCCGGGCGAGCGTCTGTTTGGAGCTTGATCGGATTGGTGTGCCTTCGAACCGGCTCGCCATCTCGAAATAGCGGCAATATTTGCCTGGCAACCCGGGTTTCCTCGCTACTTTCTGTGCTGCAGGATTCCTTTGGGCACATCAATCAAGGAGACAGAGATGTTCAACGCGACCCGTCTGATTCGTCACTCTCGCGTTCTTGCTCTCGTGGCGTGTTGTGGTCTGGCACAAGCTGCCGTGCCGCCGACGCTCGTGAGCTACCAGGGGCAGCTTTCAAACGGTGGCCTGCCCGCGAACGGGACGTTCAACATGACCTTCCGGTTGTTCAATGCAGCGGGCGCGGGAAGTGAACTGTTGGTGGATACCAAGAGCGGCATTAATGCCGTCACTGTCACGAACGGGTTGTTCACGACCACGCTAGGCGCTGGCGTTGTGACCGATGGCTCGGGTGCTGGCTCGTACACCGATCTTGCCCAGGTGATGAAGGACTTTTCAGCGGTGTGGGTGCAGGTTGAGGTGAACGGCACGCCCCTGCTGCCCCGCCAGCGACTGATCTCGGCGCCCTTCGCGCTCAACGCGACGCGAGCCGAAACGCTCGACAATGTGACGATCGCCGATGGCAGCACGTGGACGGTGGCAGGCAGCCCGAGCAACCTGAACATCGATGGGGTGAATCTTCAGGTGCAGGTGGGCGATTCGATCGCGGATCAGCTCATCGTCTACTCTCAACTGTTCATGCTTCCCGCGGGCATCGCGGACGTCGATCAGAACATCTACTTCTCCAACGGCGGCGTTCAAACTGGTGAAGCGTTTGCTTGGGATGAATCAGACGATCGCTTCGAACTGACTGACTCGCTCGCGATGACAGGCCCGCTCGTGGTCGGATCGATCACGACTGATGCCACGCAACTGTACAGCCGCTTTGGGATCGGCACGCCGGTTTCACTCGGCATGAACAGCGTGAACGACGTCCTCGTGACCGACGATATCGAGTGCCTCAGCAGCATCATCGCCAGCGGCAACATCCTGATGCGTGCCAACGGAGCCGAGGGCGATGCAAGCATCTTCTTCCGCGAAGACGCGAGCGACGTGGGCGAGTTCATCCGCTGGGACGACTCGGCCGACAAGTTCCTGCTGAGCGACGCCCTTGAAATCCAAGGAAATTTTACCGTTTCGGACCCCGATGGAGCCGCCGACGTGCAAAGCACCGGCGGCATCACCATCCGCATCGATACCGACAACAACGACAGCGGCCCCAATGCTGGCGTTTTCTCGATCAACGCCAACGCCCCGGACATCTTCGGCACGCCCCTCCTGCGCCTGCAGAGCACGGATGAAGCCAACCTCGAGTTGGACAACGGCGTCGTCACCGACGCATTCGACTTTGCCGAAGCATTCCGTGCGACGCAAGGCCAGGAAGACCTGGAGCCGGGGGATGTCGTCACCATCGCAACGGGTGCAAACCAGCACGAACACTGCGAGAAGACCGACGAAGCCAACGAGCGAGTGATTCTTGGCGTCGTCAGCACGAACCCCGCCTATACGGCGGGCATGAGCTTCGAAGCCATCGAACTCGCCGACCCCGCGCTCACGGCCCAGCGCAACGCCGCACGCGAGCGGGGCGACCATGCCGAAGCGAACCGCCTCGACAAACTCATGGACACCAAAATGCGCGAGCAGTGGAAGCCCATCGCCATGGTCGGACGTGTTCCGACGAAGGTCGACGCGACCTTCGGCGCAATCAAAGCGGGCGACTATCTGACCAGCAGCCCCACGCCGGGTTACGCGATGAAGATGACCGGCCCAGGCATGGCCCTCGGCGTCGCGCTCGAAGACTTTGACAGCGAGAAGGGCACGATCAGTGTCTTTGTTCGCCCGACTTGGCACGGAGCACCGAACGCGCAAGCCGTGGATGCCGGACGGGTCGCGGCGATTGAGCGTGAGAACGCGTCACTCAAGAGCAGGCTCGAAGCGATTGAGCAGATGTTGGCGGCGAAGGTCGCCGAACGCTAAGCCCATCGCTTTCGAGATCAGGTGACCGCAATCCTCGGCATCAATCTCGTCCAGATTGATGCGAGTCACCGCCGACGTGCCCGCCTCCAACCAGGTTGGCGACGCGGAACCCCGATCAACGTACAACGCCCCCTGACGAGAGTCGGGGGGCGTTTGCACAATCGGGGTGACAGGACCCGGTTTGAAATCGTTGAGAAGGGAGTACGCCTCTGGGAGCCTGAAACGCGGCTGCTGCTCGAAGCGACGCTCTGAACGCTCCGCGCCGCATCCGAGCAGCCCTCGGGGCA
>JBMOHX010000104.1:0-11289 GCA_049317625.1 Phycisphaerales bacterium | reverse complement strand
CCCTGCCCCGGTGACTACAACGACGACGGCGGCGTCGACGGCGACGACGTGATCGCGTTCTTCGCCGACTGGGACACGGGCCTCATCGGGGCCGACCTGACGGGCGACGGCGGCGTGGACGGCGACGACGTGATCTTCTTCTTCGAGCGCTGGGACGCGGGTTGCTGACGCCGAAGCGGCGTAAATTTGCAAAGCGATAAAGCAGCAAAGCAGCAAATCGGCACAGAGTCCCCGGGGGAGCTGCTTGCACCCTCAGTCGCTGTTTCGGACAGCCGCACCGAAGCCTCTCGGTCACACTCCCGGGGGGCTTTGTTGTTGAACGAATCTGCTCCTTGGCCCGGGTCCACGCGCGATGCGACCCGGGTGCGGGTCAAGAGCTCGCGACGTGGAAGACTTCCACGCGCGCTCTGAGTGCCGTCGAGGTTCGAGCCCGAGAACCTCGTCGCCGGCTGACGTCGTTAGCTGCCGTCAGCGAACGCCTCGTACAGTCCGGCGATGGCAGGGGATCCTTCCACGCCCGAGTCGCGGCCCGTCACGCGATTGCTCGAACTCGCCGCGGCGGGCGACGGCGATGCGTCTGCGGCGCTCTATCAGCAGGTGTACGACGCGCTCCGCGGCATGGCGCAGCGGCACCTGGCGGGCGAGCGCTCGGGCCACACGCTGCAGGCGACGGCGCTGGTGCACGAGGCCTATGTGCGCCTGCTCGGTGTGGAGACGAACTGGTCCAACTCGGCGCACTTCTTCCACGCGGCCGCGCAGTGCATGCGGCGCATCCTGATCGACCACGCGAAGTCGCGCAACCGGGCGAAGCGCGGGGGTGGCGTGGCGCGTGTCGAGTTGGGTGATTGGATCGAGGATCTGAAGGGCAACGCGGTGGAACTTGCCAGGGACGGTGATCCCGGCGTGTTCCTGGCCGTCGATCGGGCCATCTGTCGCTTGGAGGAGGAAGACCCGGAGGCGGGCGAGGTCGTCCGGCTTCGGTACTTCGCCGGGCTCACCGAGGAGCAGGTCGCCAAGGCCCTGTCGTTGTCCGAACGCACGGTGCGGCGGCGCTGGCAGTTCGCCAAGGCGTGGCTGTTCGACGCGATGCAGAACGCGACCTCGGTGGGAGACGAGGCGGACGAACCAGAGGCGAAGGGCGGAACGTGAGCGAACGCGACGATCAAGATGTGCCGGACCGGCGTGAGCAGCGCCCGGTGCGCAGCCTTTCCGACATCGTCGGCGAGGCCGTCGAGCTCCCCGTCGCGGCCCGGGGGGCGTTCCTGCGGAGCGTGTGCGAGGGAGACGCGGCGCTTCTCGCGCGAGCCACAGCGCTCATCGCGTCGCACGACCGCGCGGCTCGGGCGGGCTTCTTCGCGCAACCCACCGGCGAGAGCGAAGCCCTTGGCGGCGCGGAGGTCGTGCGCGAGGGCGAGCGGGTCGGCCCGTACACGCTGGGCGCGTGCGTGGGCGCGGGCGGCTTCGGCGTGGTCTTCGAGGCCACGCAGGAAGAGCCGATCAAGCGGCGCGTCGCGATCAAGCTGCTGCGCGCGGGCGTCGCCACGCCGCAGGTTGTCGCGCGATTCGACAGCGAGCGACGGGCGCTGGCGATGATGGAGCACCCGGGGATCGCGAAGGTGCTCGACGCCGGCGCGACCGCCGATGGCACGCCGTACTTCGTCATGGAGTTCGTCGAGGGCGAGCCTCTGGTGGCCTTCTGCGACCGGCACCGCCTCGCGCTGAGGGAGCGCATCGAGCTGATCGTGCAGGTGTGCCGCGCGCTCCAGCATGCGCACGCGAAGGGCCTGATCCACCGCGACCTCAAGCCCGCCAACATCCTCGCGACGATGCAGGACGGCCGGCCGTGCGCGCGGATCATCGACTTCGGGATCGCGAAGGCGATCGAGCACGTTGCGGCGGCGCGCGGCGCGTTCACAGGTGCGCGCCAGATGATCGGCACACCCGAGTACATGAGCCCCGAGCAGGCCGGTGCCGCCCCCGACATCGACACCCGCAGCGACATCTACTCGATCGGCGTGGTGCTCTACGAGATGCTCGCGGGGGTGAGCCCCTTTGACGCCGAAAAGCTGCGGCAGGCCGCGTTCGCCGAACTCGAGCGCGTGCTGCGCGAGGACGACCCGCCGCGGCCGAGCACGCGACTTTCTTCGCTGGAGGGATCGCCGGCGAGCACGACGCGCCTCGCGGATATCGCCGCGACGCGCCGCATCGATGCGCGATCGCTGATGCGAGAGTTGCGGGGCGAGCTGGACTGGATCGTGCTGCGCTGTCTGGAGAAGGACCGGGGACGGCGTTACGAGACCGCCGCGGCGCTGGGGGACGACCTCGAGCGGTACCTGAGGAACGAGCCGGTGGTGGCGAAGCCGCGGTCGGGCGGTTACGCGGCGCGGAAGTTCGCGCGGCGGCACCGCGTGGGGCTGGTGGCCGCGGCGGTCGCGCTCGCGTCGTTGCTTGTCGGGCTCACGGCGTCACTGGTCGCGCTGGGCCAGGCGCGGGAAGCGCAGCGAGCCGCCGAGTCGGCCAGGCGCGAGGAGAGCGAGCAGCGAGAACGCGCCGAGCGCGAGGCCGTCAAGGCCCGCAAGGCCGCGGAGTTCCTGCGGGATGTGCTCTCCTCGGCGGACCCGGAGCGGGGTGGGCGTGACATGACGGTGGCCGCAACCCTCCGCGACGCTGTCGCGCTGCTGGACGGCGGCGAGCTGCGCGACCAGCCGGAAGTGGAAGCGATGGCACGCCACGCGCTGGGTATGTCTTTCAACGCGAGCAACCTGCTCGCCGATGGTGACGTGCAGCTCCGCAAGGCCATCGAGCTCTCGGGCGTGCCGGGCTTCGATCCCATCGAGCGGGCCAGTTGCCTCGGCAGCATGGCGGTCACGCTCTGGCAGCAGGAGAAGTTCGCGTCCGCCGAAACCATGCTGCGCGAAGCGGTGGAGCTGACCCGTCCATTCCCGGAAGGCCGCGGCGCGAGCGTCCACGCCGCGAGCCTGCGCACACTGAGCTCTGTCCTGTTCTTCCAGGACAAGCGAGCGGAAAGCAAGGAGGTCTTCGAGCAGGCGAGGTCCGCGCTGCTCCGCGTCGTGGGTCCGGATTCAACCGAGTACGCCGACCTGATGACCAGCCACGCGAGCAGGCTTCACAGCGGCATGCGGGACACCCAGCCGCTCCGCGACGCGATCGCCGCCCACAAACGCAGGTACGGTGATTTCCACCCGAGGGTATCTCGCTTGCTGGTGATGCTGGGCACTACGAACCGCTTCCTTGGAGACCTTCCCGGGATGGTCGGCCCGCTCGAGGAGGGCTTGGCGATCCAGCAGAAGCTCTACGGCGCCGACTCCTTCCAGGCGGCGAGCACCATGCACCAGCTCGGCGAGGGGTACTTCAACTTTCGCGCATTCGACGAGGCCGAGTACTGGTGCGGGCGGGCGCTCGTGGGGGCTCGGTCCGCACAAGTCGGGCCCGCGAGTCCTCTTCTCGTGCGTGTCCATGAGGTCCTGGGGAACGTCGACCGGATGCGCGGGCATCTGGACGCGGCCGCCACTCACTTCCGTGATGCGATGGACGCGGGCATCAACGGTGGGGCAGAGATGCTCCCGTACCAGCGGTACAACGGCGCGGCGGATCTTGCGGGGACGCTCATCGCGGCCGGCCGCTTCGACGAGGCCGCGGTCGTCACCGATCGTCTCGAAGCGGAGCGACCACAGGTCGACAGTTCGCTCTCGATCGCGCTGATCATGGACAGCGTCATCGCGATCACGAAAGGTCGGCGGGGCGAGTTCGCCGAGGCCGAGTCCCTGCTCCGCAACGCCGTCGAGAAGCTCGACGCCATGCCCCTCCTGCGGAACAGCGTCGACCGGCTCTTTGTGATCCAACGGCTGATCGCGTTCTACGAGCATTGGGAGAGCGTCGCGCCCGGGCAGGGGGCTCTCGAACGCGCCAAGCCCTACAGGGAACAGGCGTCCGCGCTCGAGAGCTCCGTCGAGAAACGGCGCGTTGAGCTGCTGGCGAAGGTGGAGGCGTACCGCGCCGCGCGCGGCGGTTCGCTCATCCCGACCGCGCAAACCGCCCCGGGTGCTCGGTAGAAAGTTCCGCGCCGGCGTGGCCGCTCGTTTCTCCGGATGTCGCTTCAAGGTCGGGACCGCGTGCACCCGGAAGGTGCAGCGTCCCGTCAAAGGAGCGAGGAAATGAAGAATCGGAACGGAACAAGTCTGGCCTTGCTCGCGGCGATGTGCGCCGGGAGCGTGTGCGGAGTGTCGCAAGCCCAGCAGGGTGTGAAGGCGCTGGATCGGATCGTGCCCGAGCAGGCGATCGGTGCGGATGGTGTCGGAGGTCCTGTCGATGCGCCCGCGAAGCAACAGGTGCAGGCGCTGTCGGCACGATTGGGCATTGCGCTCCCCGCGCAGCTGCCCACCGAGGTACTCCCGCTGCTCGATATCACGCGGTACGTCGAAGAAGACGCTGTCTCCAGCGGCGCCCTCCGCGAAGGCGTGGTCCGAGACTTTCAGGGCTTCAACCCGGCGATGGGAACCTGGCTTGAGCTCCCCGGCGGCGGCTTGCTCTGGGTGCTGGATGTCAAGCTCCCGGGCTCGTTCGGCGTCCGCCCGCACTTCTCTGAGATGAACCTGCCCCTCGGCGCGGAGATGGTGGTCTATGACCCCCGCATCCCGAACAACCTCCCGGATCCGTACGTCGGGCGTGGGCCGCTGGGCAACGGCGACTTCTGGGCTTGGACGTGCTGGAGCGACACGGCCCGTATCGAGGTCTACTACCCGGCCGAGATCGCGGACAAGGCCTTTGACCTCAACTTCGTCATCGACCAGGTCGGTCACATGTACCGCAACCCCGTCAACGGCGAGGTGACCCACTGGAACGAGAACGAGCTGAACTGCAACCAGGACGTCTCCTGCTTCGCTGGCTGGAACAACGTGCGAAACTGTGTCGGCCGCATGAGCTTCCAGATCAACGGCGGCTTTGCCTCGTGCAGCGGCGCGATGGTGAACAACACCAGCGGTGACCTCACACCCTACTTCATGAGCGCCCGCCACTGCATGGAAGACAACACCGGTGCGCTCAGCTCGCTCGAAGTCTACTGGTTCTTCCAGACGCCGTCGTGCAACGGCGTACCACCTTCCATTGGCTCAGTCCCCCGCAGCACTCGCTCCACGTATGTCCTCACGACCGCGCAGACCGACATGAGCATGGTGATGATCGAGGGCGTGGTTCCTCGCAACATCTGGTGGACGGGCACCTCCCTGCAGGCCAGCGTGGCCAACAACACGCAGGTGGTGGGCATACACCACCCCGACGGCACGTTCAAGCGGCTCTCCAACGGGCCCATTACGTCAGATTCCGCCGCGTGCACGGCCACGGGCCTCACGCAGGGGATGATCGTGACCTGGGCCGGCGGAGTGACCGAGCGCGGCTCTTCCGGCTCGCCCCTCTTCCTCACCAACGGCGCGATGGTGGGCGTCGACTCCTGCGGCTTTAGCATGTGCTCCGACCGGCGGGCGTGGTACGGCCGCTGGGGCACCTTCGGTAACCTCTGGGCGACCTACATCCAGAACCCCGGCAGCGACGACAACAACGAGAACAACGACACCTGCGCCAGCGCCACCAACCTCAACAACTATTTCAACGGCACGCTCTACTCCCAGATCGTCAAGGTCAACGACGAAGACTGGTTCCGCATCAGCGTTCCCGCGCTGGGAACCGTGAACTTCAACGCCGTCTTCCAGAACGCCGACGGTGACATCGACCTCCAGATGTTCAGCTCGTGCGGCGGCACGCTCCTCGCCTCCTCAAGCGGCACCGGCAACGCCGAGTCCATCTCCTGGACCAACCCCAACAACTTCGCCCGCGAGGTCTACCTCCGCACCTATCTCTTCAACGACACCCGCAACATCTACTACCTCGACTTCTCCCGCTTCGCACCGGTCGCCCCCGCCAACAACAACTGCGTCTCGCCCCAGGTCCTCACCATTACCAACCAGGACCAGTTCATCCAGGGCACCACCTTCGCTGCCACCACCGACGGCAACGCCTCCTGCGGCTCCAGCAGCGCGAGCCCCGACGTCTGGTACCGCTTCACCACCGATTGCTCCAAGCAGGTCACCTTCTCCACCGCCGGCGCAACGTGGGACACCGTGCTCTCCCTCCACGCGGGCCAGTGCGGCAACCTCGTCGAGATCGACTGCAACGACGACATCAACCCGCCGGAGCGTTACTCGGAGATCACCGCGCAACTGAACCCGGGCACCACCTACTTCCTCCGCGTCTCCGGCTACAGCGGCGGGTTCGGCGCGTTCCCTCTCTCGATCGACGTTGCGGCACCCGACAATGACGCATGCACCAACGTGATCGAGCTTGCCGACGTGGGGTCGTACGACTTCAGCAACTGCGCTGCGACCACCGATGGCCCACCCGACGACGTCTGCCTGGCCTTCGGCAGCAATCAGATCTACAACGACGTGTGGTACTCCTGGTACGCGCCGTGCGAGGGCGAGGTCTCGCTCGATACCTTCGGCTCGGGCTTTGATACCAAAGTTGCAATCTACGCTTACCTCGGCGGCGATTCGTGCCCCCTCGGCCCCAACTCTGCCCTTGCTTGCAGCGACGACGCCAACGCTGCGTACGAATCTCTGGCGACATGGGCCGCCACGCCCGGCCAGCGCTACATCATCCGCGTGGGCTCTTACAACCAGGCCGTCGGCCGCAGCGGCATCTTCAACCTCCAGTTCACCCCCGCCGCGCCGTATGCGGATGACGTGTGCACCGGCGCAACTGACATCATGCTGGATGCCGAAAACCAGTGGTCCACCGGCTGGTTCACCTGTACCTACGCCACCGATGGACTTGCAGACTCCTGCATCGGCGGCGACGAGCAGTTCTACAACGACCGCTGGTTCGCGGTCACCTTCCCGAGCGACGGGGTGATGGACTTTAACACCATCAACGGCGGACTCGTCGACTCGCGGATCGCCCTGTACGACACCTGCCCAGACGGCGTCCCCGCGCCGCTCTTCTGCAACGACGACATCGAGCCTGGAAACCCGGCTTCGCAGATGGTCGTCTCGGTGGGGGCCAACATCCGCTATCTGCTCCGCATCGGCAACTGGGCCGAAGCCGCTTCCCCGGGCCTCGCGGCGACTGTGGTCTTTACCCCAACCGTGGTCACCTGCCCCGGTGACTACAACAACGACACCGGCGTCGACGGCGACGACGTGATCGCCTTCTTCGCCGACTGGGACGCGGGCGTGATCGGTGCCGACCTCACCGGCGACGGCGGCGTCGACGGTGACGACGTCATCTACTTCTTCGCGCGCTGGGACGCGGGGTGCTGACGCCGAAGCGGCGTAAATGGGTAAAGCGATAAAGCAGCAAACCAGCAAGTAGGAACGAAGAGAGCCGGGGGCGAGAGCTTCCGGCTTTTCGTTGCGCTCTCCGCGATGCATCTGTGGCCGCGCGGAGGCGGGAGCAGTGTCGAAGAGACGAAGCGGAAGGCAACAGGTAGCGCGTTGGAGAGAACGAACGGCGTGCGGCCCGCTACCCCAAGCGCCACTTCAGACTCGACCGATTCCCGAATCTGAGAGCGACATTTCTCACCCCCGGAACGATGTGATCGAGAAAAGCCGGACATCGCCGCCCACAGTTCATCGCATGAACTGGTAGCACGGTGTTGTTCCGGAGGTCGCCATGAGTTCTTTCACGTTGTTCACCAAGGCCGCGTTGATGGTTGCGGTGGCCGGGAGCGTCGCTGTCGCGCAGCCGCAGGTCGTCGACCTCGGGTTGCTCCCCGGGGATGCGCAGATTCGCCCCGCGTCGAACTCGCAGACGGACACCTCGGTCGCCAAGGGCGGCGCAGGGTATCTCCTCGTGTGGACCGACTATCGCGGCGGCGCGGGCGGGAGCCAGAGCGCGCAAAGCCAAGGGGACATCTTCGGTGTGCGACTGGACGCCCAAGGGCTGCCGATCGACGCCGCGCCGTTTCTGATCGCGGGTGGCGCGGGGGTTCAGCAGTACCCAATCGTCGCGTGGAACGGGGACGCGTGGTTGGTGGTGTACAAGTCGCAGGACCCGGTGAACGGGTACTTCGAGATGCGCACGCGGGCGCGGCGCGTAACCGCGGCTGGCCAAGTCCTCGATCCGACGCCGCTCCTGCTGGGCAACGCTCAACTGGGGTTCAGCATCGCGGGCAGCGGCGGCGAGTGGCTCGTGACGAGCGAGATCTACCACGCCGACGGGTACGGCACGTACCTCGCGGGTCAACGCATCAGCGGGCAGGGGCAGTTGCTCAACCAGACGCCGGTCATGCTCATCGACTGGGTGTACGGGCAAGCGCGGGCGCTCGCGGTCGACGGCGGGTATGTCGTCGCGGGGCCGGACTGGACCGACAACACGATCGTGCGGGCGCGGCGGTTTACATCGAGTCTCGCGCCGGTCGGAACAGCGTTCACGCTCCCGGGCATGAACGTTGCAAGCAGCGGGAGCGGGCTGTACGCGACCTGGATCCGTGATTTCGTGAACGTGGTGGGGTCGCCGATCTCGCTCACCGGGGTGCGCGCGGTGCCCAACGGCACCGTGCTCTTCAGTGATCCTGGTGTGCAGTACTACCAGAGCTACGCCGCGCATGATGGCACGAACTGGTGGTACGCGTGGGGCGCGGGCGGCAACTACTGGACGAAGCGGATCAACGGCGCTGGCCAGGTGCTCGACCCCGTCGGCGTGCAGGTCCCCATCGTGATCGACGGCACCGTCAACGCGGCGTACAACGTGTCGCTGACGCCGCGCACCGGCGGCGGCGTGTTCTTGTTCTGGGATGACTCGCGCGCCGCGATGGGCAACGACACGAACGTGTACTCGTTCGGCATGAGCGCGAGCAACACCCCCGAGTCCGAACGGTGTCAGTCGGTCGCCAGTACGTTGCAGCGGTCGCCGAACCTCTGCCAAGGTCCGGCCGGGACAGTTGCTTCGGCGTTCGTGAGCGAGGCGGCGAACGATGATCGGGTGCTGGTGCACCTTCTGAGCCGGAGCGGGGAGCCGCTGAGCGTCGAACCGATCGAGGTGCACCGCGCGCCCACGATCGGCAACGTCGGCATCGCGTGGGACGGCGCGGAGTATCTTGTTGTGTGGGACGAGGGCGCCGCGGGGCTCTCGACAGTCGCGGTGCGGGCGCGGCGGATGGCGGCAGACGGCTCCTTCCTCGATGCCGTGCCGCTGCAGATCATGGCGGGTTTCAATCCGTCGGTTGACGCGCTGGATGGGCGGTTTCTGATCGCAGCGACCCGTTACGGTTCGAACTTTCAGCTCATCAACCTCTACGGGATGCGGGTCGACGGCGCATCGGGCGCGGTGCTCGATCAGACGGGCGGGATGCTCCTTGCGAACGGGTACTACACAGGCGGAACGCGGGTCCGCACCGACGGCTCGGGGTGGCTCGTCTGCTCTCACGCGATGTGGTCCGCAAACTCCTCGCAGGGGGACGTGACGCTTTCGCAGGTCCCGTACGACGGGCCCGCGAACGCGGCCTTTAACCCCACTCCGACCGCGGGGGGCACCGGCGATCTGGACATCGCGTTCTCCGGGAACGAGTACTTGCTGGTCTGGCGGCTGAACACGCTTGCCAGCGGCAACAACTCGATCTCTGGTCGGTTCATGAACGCCGACGGAACGTACCGGGGCGGGGCTTTCACCGTCGCGGAAGCCGCGGGACGCCAGCTCCGGCCGACGGTCGCGTTCGATGGGTCAAACTTTGTGATCGTCTGGGAGGACCAGCGAAACCAGTCGTCGTTCTTTGATGCGCGGACGGACGTGTACGGCGTGCGGATCGCGCCGTCGGGGCAGTTCCTTGATGCCGCGGCGTTCCCGGTTTCTGCCGTTGCCGATGGAGACACCGCGAGCTCGATCGTTGCACGCGACGGGTACGCGCTGGTCGCGACGCCCCGGTTCGTGACGACGGGCGGGTTTGACTCGTACCGGCTGGGGATCACGGGAATCGGCGTGCCGCGGTGCCCGACGGACATGAACGGTGACGGCGGCGTGGACGGTGACGACGTGATCGCCTTCTTCGCGGCGTGGGACGTGAGCGATCCATCAGCGGACTTCACGGGCGATGGGGGCGTCGACGGCGACGACGTGATCGGGTTCTTTGCGCGGTGGGACGGGGGGTGCTGAGCGAAGCGCTCAGCACAAATGGGCAAAGCGAAAGGCAGCAAAGCGGCAGATCAGAGCAGAGTCTGAGGGGTTGGTGACAAACTTCTTGGGCACGTTGCCGCGGCATGTTTGCCGCGGCGATTTTACTTGCTGGGGTCCCGCCGCGGTGGCTCCGGCTTTCCAGCCGGAGGGTCTACGCGGGGCTCCCGGCCCGCGGTTGGACGCACGTGGCGACGGCTGGGCCGTCGTATCACCACGACACATCTGGGCTGGACGCCCAGATGACTCTTGGCCTTGGAAGGCCAAGCGACGCGCGGTGATCGGACTCAGTGGGCTGCGGCCCGCAATTCGTGACAGAGCGGTGGGAAATCAGACGCATGGTCTGCTGCCTCGGCTTGGCCTGGTTTGGCCAGCCCTCGGCTTAGGAGTTGCCCCATGCGTCGATCCGCCGCTTCCTTGATGATCACAAGTGCTGTTGCCGCGTGTGCGGTGGTTTCTGTTGCTCAGGCTCAATCGCCCGGGTACTGGTACATCGGGTCACTGGGCGGCCGCGGGCAAGAGGTGATGACGGTCTCGGCGATCGCGCCCGGGGCGACGGTGTACGGGGTCAACAACTACTACCCGAGCAACTCGCCGTACTTCCGGCGGGCCTGGAAGTTCACGCCGCAGACCGGCAACAACCCGCTCGCGAACACGCCCTCGTCCGGGACGTCTTCGGGCGTGTACGCGACCTCGGCCGACGGCAGCGTGATCGTGGGTGTGCTGGGCGTTGCGCCGGGCCAGCCGGGGACGAACGCGGTGGTGTTCCGACGTGTGAACGGCGGGGCGGACGAAGTGCTGCCGCTCGCGCCGGGGATGACCTCACCGAACGTGACCGCGATCTCAGACGACGGACAGGTGACGGTGGGTATCGTGGGCGGGTACGGGGGCGGGGGCCGTCCGGCGAAGTGGGTGGGAACGAACGTCGCCGAGTCACTTCCGGTCTATGGCGCCGGTCCCTCGGCGCAGGCCCTCGGCGTGAACGGCGACGGCAGCGTGATCGTCGGGTGGAGCGGTTTCGGGTATCCGTTCGATCAGGTCGCGGTCCGATGGGTGAAAGGACAAGTTGAGTCTCTCGGGATCCCTCCGGGCTTCGTGCGCACTTGGGCG
>JBMOHX010000103.1:0-11292 GCA_049317625.1 Phycisphaerales bacterium | reverse complement strand
CTCGTTGTTCAGCGTCGACGGCGCCTTGCCGATCTCGGGAGCGATCTCGACACCGTGCTCCGACGCGATCCCCCGCATCATCGCCACGTGGTGCACCCCGTGGTGCGTCGCGAACGCCAGTTCGCGACCGAGCGTGGTCACGAGGTCCTCGGTCTCTCCCCCCGCGCTGATCATCACCCGGATCGTCAGGGCCGTGGCCGAGGACTGACGACCGACCCGGCGCAGCTCACCGAGCAACTCGGCGATCGACGCCAGCCCCGCGCCCGGGTCCGTCTCCATGGGGACGTTCCGCTCGCGGCGGTCGTAGTCCACGATGCTGTCTGTGGCGAGCCCCGCCAGCGCGGCCGTGTAGTGGTCCAGCACGTGCCGGAGGTGCTTCCCGATCGTGCCGCCAGGAAGGATCCGGGAGGGAGCCGAGTAGATTCCGACGGGCAGCCCGCGGACCAGTTGGTCGCACTGCCGCAGCAGGCCGGACGCCGCGTCCGCGAGACGCCCGCAGTCGTTGCGGTCAGGGTTGCAGAAGGTCTCAATGGCCATACCGACTCCTTGGGATTCCCATCAGACCCGTGTCGCCGCGAGAACCTGGTCGAGAATGTCGCGGGAGTTCGCGCAGCGGGGGCACTTGTGCTGCCCGCCGAGTTTCCCGCGAGACTCCATCCATCGATGAAATGCCCCCAGAGGCAGCCACGTGACAGTGGGGGCCGCCATTCCGAGCCCGTCCGTGCGTTTGGTCGTGTAGTCGACGTTCTGCGCCTTGAGCGAGGCGTCAAAGGCTTCCGAGAACGCCGCCGCGGCCGCGGGGCCGGGGGCACGCTCTCCCTCCACAGCCAGCTCGAGCCCCGCCCGACGGCCTTCTCCGGGGTACACGGGGGCCGCCGTGAACTCCCCGACGATGACCCCGGCGGCCCGTGCGGCGTGCGCCACCGCGTTCTCCACGTGTTCGACGATCAGGTTCTCGCCGAAGGCGTTCACGAAGTGACGGTGGCGTCCGACAATCCGCATCCTGCAAGGGCCATCGCCGCCGCCGCCCCCGGCCGAGGGTGCGCGGTCCGGGATCGTGTCGAACTCGACGACGTCGCCGAGCACGTATCTCCACATGCCCGCGCACGTCGAGAGCACCACGACGTACCGCTGCCCCTTCTCGACCGTTTCGCACGTGAAGGCCGGGGGGTTCGGATCGTCGATCGACTCGAGAGGTACGAACTCGATGAAGTTCCCGATATCCGTGAGCAGGCGCAGCCCCGGGTCCCCGCGCACGTCTTGCATCGCGATGAACCCCTCGGAGGCGGGGTACAGCTCGAGCCGCGACGGCACGTCATCACCGTCGGGCGAGCCCGAATACGCCTGCCGCACGCGCGGGTCGAACGGGGTGTACTTCACGCCTCCGTGGACAAACACCGTGAAGTTCGGCCACACGTCGCGGATGGTGCGGACATCCGGGCGCTTGGCCCGCGCCAGCTCGATCACCTTCTCGAAGAGGATCAGTCCCCACGAGCACATCCCGCTGACCATCCGAACGTCCTCGCGCAGGCAGCGCTCGGCCATCGCCTCGATTTTCGCGGGCCAGTTGCTCATCAGCGCGATCTCGGCGCCGGGCAGGTAGATCTGCGTAAGCGGCCAGCGGATCAGCGGCGTCACGATGCCGGAGAGGTCTCCCGTCCGGATGCCGTGCTCGTTGGTTTCGAGCTTGGTGGAGCCGCCGAGGAAGAGACTCTTCCCGCTGAGCAGGCCCGGCAGCGAAACCCCGAAGCGGTGCAGGTTCGCGAAGATGTCCAGCGATGCGAGGAAGTTCGACCTCAGCATCTCCTTCGAAACCGGGATGAACTTGTCGCCCGCGGTGGTGCCGCTGGTCTGCGCGAAGTCGCGAACCAGGCCCGGCCACAGCACGTCCCGCTCGCCCCCCTCCCGCATGCGGGCGATCATGTCGCGGCAGGCGTACCAGTCTCGGATCGGCACCTGCTCGCGGTAGGCGGCGACCAGCTCATCGGAAGGAAGCTCCGCGAGCCGTGCGAACTTGTTCTGACGGCCGTACTCCGTGCCGGAGGCTGACGTGAGCAACTGGCGGAGCTGCGAGACCTGGATCCCGGCGCTGTTCCGCTGCCAATGACGCGTGTCGCTCAGCAACCGGATCCGGCCGGACAGGTACGCCCGCATCCCGAATCCGACCAGAGAAGTCAAGGCGCTCGCCATCGGTTCAAGACCCCGACCCGGGTCCTAGCTCCTCCCCGCGCCGATCCCGGTCACAAACCCGCCCAGCTCGCGGGCGAACTCATCCGGGCTCTCGATCATCGGGGCGTGCCCGCAACGGTCGAACCACACGAGCTTCGATCCCGAGATCTTCGCGGCGAACTCGTGGGCCGCCTCGGGCGGGGTCACGATGTCCTGTCGGCCCCACACCACCAGTGTCGGAACCTTGATGCGGTGGATCTCGTCGCCGAGGTGATTCCGGCGCGCCGAACGCGAGAGCTTCACCATCGCCCGCGCCTTGGGACGGTCGTTGAGCTCGCCGAACGCGCGATCCACGTCGCTCTGGGCCATCTTCGAGCGGTCGAAGAACAGCTCACCGATCTTCTTCTCCAGCCACGGCCGCGTCGGGCGAGACTGAACATCCGCGACCATCGACTTCTCGATCAGGCCGCTCGCGCCCGCCAGCACCAGGCCGCTGCACAGGTGCGGGTACTCGATCGCGATCTTCAAGGCGACATGCCCGCCGAACGAGTTGCCCACCAGCACGCAGGGGCGGCCCAGGTGGCGCGAGAGGAACTCGGCCGTGAGCTTGGTCACGCCATCGATGGAGCAGTCGTCACCCGTAAGGCTGAGCAACGGCACCTCGAGCGCGGTCGACCTGACAACATCCATCACCCGATCAATCACCAGTTCCCAGTGATCGTTCAACCCCACGAGCCCGTGGAGGAAGACCACATCGGGGCCGTTGCCCCGCTGGGAGATGCGGACCGGGACATCCACCTCTTCGAGGCCGCGCAGCGTGAGCCGCTGTCCGGGTCGTTCGTCGAGAGGGAGCGAAGGGGTGGGGGTGGTGGTCATGACTGTGAAGAATCATCATACCGGGTTCATCAGACCCGTGGCGAGTCGGGCCGGTGATTGTACTGGAAATGGGATTCAGGTTCCAACGATCACGCCGTCCCGGATCTTGACGACCCGATCGGCCCGAGCGGCGGTCGCCTCGTCGTGGGTCACGATGACCATTGTTTGCCGCAGCCGCCGGCGGAAGTCCATGATGGCGTCCAGGATTTTCTGCCCGGTTTCGCGGTCGAGGTTGCCCGTGGGCTCATCGGCCAGGAAGACGCGGGGTTGATTGATGAGCGCCCGGGCGATCGCGACGCGCTGCCGCTCCCCGCCGCTGAGCTCGGCGGGCCGGTGCGAAAGCCGATGCCCCAGCCCCAGCGCATCGAGAGTTCCGGCGGCTTGGCCGCGGAGCGATGTGCGCGAGCCGAAGAACCCGAGGCCGCGGTGCACCATGGGGGCGAGCAAAACGTTCTCGAGCACGGTGAGCTCGGGCAGTAGGTGGTAGAACTGGAAGACGAACCCCACACACCCGGAGCGGTAGTCGTCCATCTCCCGAGCTGATGAGCGGGTGAGATCCTTGCCATCCACACGCACGGTGCCGCCGCCGGAGTCTGGCCGGTCGAGCCCGCCGATCAGGTGGAGCAAGGTGGACTTTCCCGAGCCCGAGGCGCCCAGCACGGCGACGCACTCGCCCTCGGCGCAGGCGAAGTCCACCCCGCGGAGCACGGGGACCTCGACGCGGCCGAGCCGGTACGTTTTCCACAGGTTGCTGACCTCGATCATCGGCATAGGTGCTCACTCAAATCGCAACGCCCGAACCGGGTGCATCGCCGCCGCGCGGGCCGCGGGGATGATGGCACCCACGAAACAGGAAAGCACGCCCCCGACCCCGACGATCACCGCGTGCAGGTTGTCGACCCGGTTGGGGATGTTGGTGAAGTAGTAGATCCGCGGATCCCAGATCACGATCCCCATCGCCTCGCCGAGCCACTCGTGGATCGGGTTGATGTTCCGCACGATCCCGTACGCGCCCGCGAGGCCCAGCAAGCTCCCCGTGATGCCGATGGCCAATCCGTAGCACAGCCACACGGAGGCCACCCCCGCCCGGCTCGCACCGATGGCGCGAAGGATGCCGATGTCCTTGGTCTTCTCGCTGATCATCGCCCAGAAAATCGAGAGCACCAGGATGACCGAAACGAGCGAAACCATCGAGAAGAGGAAGAGCACGAGCGACGTCTCTTTCTGTACCGCCGAGATCATCGTGCCGTTGAGATCCTCCCAGCTCAGCACGAGAATCTGCTCCGCGTCCGGAACCTGCCTCTCGTGAGCCGCGGCGAACTCCGCGTAGATCCCCCGCACCCGCTCGACCAGCTCGCCCGATGCCCCAAGTTTCGAGTAATCACCCTTGCCGCGGATGAGCACGTGCGTCACGCGGGCGGGGTTGGTGCCGTCAATCCGGTAGCCGTCGGGCGAGGTCTCGTCGTCAACGACCCGCGGCGACTCGTCCATTTTCAGCATCTTCTGGACCACATCGAGCCGGACCAGCGACACTTTGTCGTCGAGCTCGAACTGCCCCGAGTGGTACTCGTTCGCCACCGGAATGATCAAAGACGCCGTGTCCGAGGGCTTGCCGGAGTCGTCGAGCGGGAGCAGCGTGAGCGTGACCGACCCACCGACGGGCATGAAATCAAAGCTCGAGTCGAACGAGCCGTCGGACCGGTTCCGCATTGCCACCTGCGGTTCGAAGACCCCGCTCGCCAGACGCCGGTTCAGGCCGCTCACCGCGATCCCGAGCACCGCCGCGCCCTCGGCCACGCCCGTCTTCGGGTTGACGCGCGAGAGGCTCAGCCCGTTCTGGAAAACCTGATCCCACGAAAGGGCCCGCAGGTTCTTCAGCCGCAGGTCAACCTCGCCCTTGTCCTTCGGCAGCGGTTTCTCCATCTTGCGCCACCACAAGATGTCCGCGTACCCGGTGACCCTCGAGAACGACGGGCCGTCGACCCCTCGGATCTGCACCGTCTCGGGCCTGCCGGTGGGCAGCCCCAGCATCCCGTACGACTCGATCATCGGGGCCGCCGCGGCGACCTGCGGGTCTTTCTCCAGCCGCTTCACGAGGTCGTCGTAATAGGCAAAGCCGGAGTTGGGCCACGCGACGATCACGTCGCCGGTCATCGTGCGGCCCGAGCCGATCAGCATATCGAGGAACCCGCCCATGACCGACCACACAGTGAGCACCGTCATGGTGCACAGCAGCACCGCCACCGCGGCGAGCAGTGGCATGATCTTGCTTGTGAGGTATTTCAGCGGCAGGAGCAGGATGTACATCGCGGTGCGGAGTCCCTTGGGTGCGAGGTGAAGGTCGCGCGGCCTGCGCGTGGTTCACGGGTGAGCCTCGAATCGATCAAGAAACCCCGACCGCGGCGGCATCGCGGTCCGAGAGCAGCCCGCCGTCGGAGCGACGCTTCACCGTCCCGTCGCGTCTCCAGGACCGCTCGCATCGGTCACGCCCGCGGAGGTCGACGACCTTGATCTCGTTGGCCGCGGGATTCACGGTGACCTCGCTCACGCCCAGCATGTCCGCGAGATCGACGGGGTCGAACCGCGCGAGCGTGCCGTCCCCCGCCGGTGCCACGATGCCCGCGTCGAGCGGGTTCTCAACGCCCAGCTCGCTCTTGGCCCGATCGAGCTTTTGCTGAGCCGCCTCGCGGAACGCGAGCACCGCGCCCCAGCCGGGGTCGGCGTTCGTGTTGAAGCCGGCCTTGCCCGCCGTGGCGATGAACTCGCTCAGGTGCACGCACAGATCATCACCCTCGTTGCAACGGTGCAGCGCGCGGTACGCCTCGTCCGCCGTGTGACAGAGCACAGGGGCGAGCAGCCGGCAGAGGCCGTCGGTCAGTTCCCACAGGGCACTCTGCGTGCGACGGCGGCGCACCGAGTCCTTCGCGTCGCAGTACAGGCGGTCCTTGACCGCCGCGAGGTACGTGCTGCTGAGCTGATCGTTGCAGAAGTTGTAGATCGCCTGGTGACCCTGGCGGAAGTTGTACGCGTTGTAGCAGCCGACAACTTCTTGGGCGACGCGGTCGAACTCCGAGAGAATCCACGCGTCCAGCGAGGTGGGCGGTGCCTGAAAGCCCGCACTCGGGCTCGTGACTCGCAGCGAAGTGGAGGGCTGGAAATCCGCGAGGTTGCTCAGCATGAACCGCAGGGTGTTCCGCACCTTCCGGTAGCTCTCCCCGGCGTCGTCGAAGAAGTCACGGTCGACCTTGATGTCGTTCTCGAAAGGCAGCGAGAAGACCCACCACCGCAGCACGTCGACGCCGTACTCGTTGAACAAGTCCTCGACGGTGTCGCCCTTGCTCTTGCTCAGCTTCGTGCCGTCCTTCGCCACCATGAAGCCGTGCGTGAGGAGCGTGCGGAACGGGGGCCGCCCCGTCGCGCCCAGCGCGGGCAGCAGCGAAAGCTGGAACCACCCGCGGTGCTGGTCCGATCCTTCGAGGTACAGATCGATCGGATACCCGAGGCCGCGCTGACGCATCACCGCGTTCCACGACGAGCCCGACTCGAACCACACGTCCAGGATGTCCGCGCCGCGCCGCCACGACGCGTCCAGCGTCCCCGCGGCTTTGGCCTCCGCGAGTCGCTTGGCCTGCGGGTCCGGGTCGGACGCCGCGTCGTACCCCGCGAGCAGCGCGGACGCCGGCGAGGTACACCAGACGTCCGAGCCCTTCTCCCTCACCAGCGCGGCGATCGCCCGCACGCTCTGCGCCGTCATCACGCTCACGTCCGCGCCCGTCACCGGATCTCGCGATAGGAACGACGGGATCGGCAGCCCCCAAGCCCGCTGCCGGGAGATGCACCAATCCGGCCGAGACTCCAGCATCCCGCGCATGCGGTTGCGACCCCACTCGGGGACGAAGGAAACGGCCTTGTCCCCCGCGCTCGCGCCGTCCTGAGTCGTGTGGAGCGCGCGGGCCCGAAGCGACGACGGCGCATCACCGTCGACCGTGAACTCCCGATCCACGCCGATGAACCACTGCTCCGTGCAGCGGAAGATCACCGGCGTTTTGCTCCGCCAATCGTGCGGGTACGAGTGCGTGAACCGGTGCTCGTAGAACAGGTGCCCGCTCGTGCGCAGCGCCGCTGCGACCAGCTCGTTCGCGTCCCAGATCGTCAGTTTCTTCTCGCTCGAGCGCAGGAACTCGGGCACGGTCGCGTCGTACGTGCCGTCGGAACGCACCGGGCAGTAGATCGGCAGGCCCTCGCGATGGCCGGTCTGGAAGTCCTCGGCACCGTGGCCGGGCGCCGTGTGGACCAGACCCGTGCCGTCCTCGAGCGTGACATACTCCGCCGGAACAATGCTGAAGACCTTCGAGACGTCCGCCCCCGGGAGCGCCGCGGCCCCGTGCTGCTTCGCGAGGTCGACAAATGGGTGCCGGTACCGCAGCCCCACGAGCCGAGCCCCGGTGGTCGTCGCGATCACCTTCACCGACTCGCTCTTGGCCTTCGCGGTCACCCGCTCGATCGCGCTCGCCGCCAGCACGCACAGGTTCCCGTCGATGTGCACCAGCGCGTACCGGAACTCCGGGTTCACCGCGATGGCAAGGTTCGCCGGCAGCGTCCACGGGGTCGTCGTCCAGATCATGAACGTCGGCCGCGCGTGCGGACGCACGCCCTCGGGCGGCAGGCCATCCTCGCCCGGTTCATCGTCGTCGTCGCTGTGCTGGGGCAGGTCGAAGGCGTCGTACACCTTCTCCGCGTCCGCGGCTTCGAAGTCGACGTACACCGAGAGGTCCTCGCGGTCGTAGTACTCCAGCTCGGCGTCGGCGAGCGCCGTCTCGTTCGCGATCGACCAGTGCACCGGCTTGAGGGCGCGGTACACGAGCCCGCGCTCGAGCAGCGTCGCGAGTACCTCGAGCGTGGCAGCCTCGAACTCCGGCTTCATCGTGAGGTACGGGTGCTCGTAGTCCGCGAGGGTGAGCAGCCGCGTCATCTGCTGAGTGTGGAGCTTGTGGTACTTCTCGGCGTACTTCTGGCACTCGGAGCGCACGGCCTTCTTCCGCGTCCACTCGTCGAGCGTCAGCAGCTTCTCCACCTTCTTGCTCTCGATCAGCTCGAGCATCACCTTGTGCTCGATCGGCAGACCGTGGCAGTCCCAGCCCGGAACGTACGGACAGTCCATCCCCTGCATCGTCTTCGAGCGGACGACGATGTCCTTCAGCACCTTGTTCATCAGGTGCCCGAGGTGGATGGAGCCGTTGGCGTACGGAGGACCGTCGTGGAACACGAAACGCGGCTTCCCGCCCCGTGCCGCACGCACCTTCTCGTACAGGCCGAGTTTCTGCCAGCGCTTGATCGTCGCCGGTTCGTTCTGCAGCAGGTTCGCCTTCATGGGGAACCCGGTCTGCGGAAGGTTCAGAGTGGCCTTGTACCGGCTCTTCTCCTCGCCCTTGGGCGCGGAAGTGGGGGAGGCATCGGACTGGCCCGCGGGGGGCGTGTTGCTGCTCATGAGTGGCTCACAGAGATCCCGGCGGCGGCTTGGGCCGTCGGTCAAAGCGTCGATGGTATGGGTTTGATTCCTCGTCCGTCACACGCCGGGGACGAGAACCCCGGCTCCGCGATCCGCGCCCCGCCGCGGCAGAACGACACCCGTCGCCCCCCGTCAGCGGGGCGTGGTAATTCGGGCGCAGAGCGGCAGCGGGGTGAACGTGAACATGCTGTCAAACTCTAGGCGCACACCCATCATCAAGGTTCGGCCCGAGGGGCGGTGTCGCCCCGCCCCCGATCAGGCGTGCTCGAAGATGCTCTGCGTGCGGACGACCAATCCCTGCGAAGCCAGCAGGTGGTACGCCTGCGCGTGCACCTGATCCTGGTACCGCTGGATATCCACGATGCTCGCGCAGCGTCCGGTGTCGTCGGTCCAGAAGTGGGAGAGCGCCTGGTTCTCCCGCGAGAACTGCACCATTTCCTCGAAGGTGTTCGCGTAGAGATTTTCAGAGAGCGTTTCGGTTTGAACGGTGGACATGTACGTCGCACCCCGGAGCCGGTGCTCGAAGTCCCGCTCGCCCGCGCACAAGAACGCGGCCACCACGCCCGTCGACGGCAGGTTGCGCTCCTGGTCGGTCAGCAACTCGCACGCGCACACGGCCCCGCTCTCGAACCGAAGCACATGCTGCCCCGGCATCACCCAGGCTTCGAGTTCGTACTTCCCTTGGCGGACGACCCGCCGGCCCCTCAGTTGGAACAACTCCGGATGCAGGGCTCGCTCGTAAAACACGATCTGATAGGTCTGGAGCGAGTTGCTACGCGTCGGCGTATTCATGGCAATCCTTCTGAAACTGCCCGTTCCTTGGGCACCGCGAACCTTGGGAGGTGTTCAGCGCGGGCTCCGCACCGTGCCTTCCCACCCCCTCAGGCTCAACAGTTCCGGCTTTTCCGGCCGATGGTAGGAGCGGCGTGCGCTCCTCTGCCGTCGGGTGCTCGGCGGACAGTATTGCCCGCCGGGTGGATAGGTTGCAACACCCAATAGGTACGATTGACAGCTTTTCCTCCCACAATGAATAGAACACCCCAGACAACCATTGAGTCGCGTGCGCAGGGTTCGCCTGACCACGCTCTCGATGCTCGAGGCCTGGTCCTCCCCGGTCAGGGGTCGCTTCCGCTGCGTGTGCTCCGGCGGCTCCCGCCCCGGCTTCAAATCGCTGCTCTCGAAGCGGCGCTCGGTCACGCCCTCCCCGCCGAACGGCCATTCCTCGCCGCCGCGCTCGTCGAACTCGCGATCGCGTCCCCCTTCGGTGCGCCCGGGGTTCCGGTTCCCTTCCTCGCGAGAATTAAGCGGTTTCTTGGGGTCTCGGACCGCTCCACGCCCGCCCCCCGAGAGGCCGCGCAAGCCCTCGTCAGCCGCTGGCTTGTGCTCCCCGAAGAAGTCCGGCGCGTGGTCGCGACGCTCCCAGCTAGCGTCCGCGCTCAGGCCGTTGCAGCAGCAGCCGCCAGCGCCGACCACGACGCCCGCCAATCCGCCGCCGCCTTCATCCGCGCCGATCCCTTACCCCAAACATTCGCCTACTTGGCACCCATGCTCGCCGATCAGATTGGGTCCGTCTCCCGCGAGGCCGAAATCTCCCTCCTGTCGGTTGCCGCCGCCTGCGTGCAGGACCCGCTCGATGCCAACTGGCTCGCGGACCTCGAAACCGCGGCCGCCAAGGGAGCAGCCGGGTTTGGCACCCACAAGAGACTCGGGGCGGTGATCTCCGCCCTCCTCCTCTCAGACCGCAGGCGACTTCGCGACGCAACCTCGCCGGTCCGCGCCTGGATCGAGGGCGAGGCCTCGCTCGCCACCGGCGTCACCCGTGGAGCGCTGCGGGCGGGCGTGGCCGGAGAGTTTCGCCTCCGCGCCTGGGAGCTGCTCGCGGACGTGCGCTGGGCCCCGGCCTGTCGCATCCGCCTGGCCCGGGCTGAGTCGTTCGCGGATCACGAACTGGTGCTTTCTGACTGGCACCTGGCGATGTCGCCCCGCCGCGCACGAGAAGCCGAACCCCTCGCATCCGGTGAATCGGGTCGGTTGTTGCCGCGTCCGAGCGCATTCGCGAGACTCTCGCCTTCGGCCCGGCACGGCGCTGTTCGACTTGCTTCCGTGCTCGGCACCCCTGTCTCGGATCGCGCCGAACTGTGCGCGGCCGCGCTGAGCGATTCCGACTCCGGCGTGAGGTTGGCCGCGGCTGATGCGGCACCCATCGCGTCGCTCCCCGATTTCATGTTCGACCCCGACGAGCGCGTGGCGCGACGCGCGATGCTCCGCGGCTCGTCCTTGGGCGAGCCCTATTCGCGCCACTCACGCATCACCGACGCGGAGATCGCGGCCAGCCGGACGGCCAGCGCCCTCATGCGGTCATCTCGCGCAACGATCTCCTCGTGGGCGAACCACGACCTGGCTCGCGCTGACCTGCACGCGAGGCTCGCGGTCGCCGCGCTCGCCTCCAGCGGCGTCACCCATCTCAGGGCGGCGCTGGGCTCGCTCGTCGAGACCGCGCCGGCCGCAGAATCGCTCCGCGCGATCGAGAACGCCAGACGCGCCGGGCTCGCCGGGGAGCTGGCGCCCGCGATCATCCGCAGACTCCGCGACGCGGCGACAGACACGCGACTCGCCGCGACCTGCATCGCCGCGCTCTCCGACGCCCCCAACGCGGCCGCCTGGCCCATCATCGAGAGTGCCCTGGCCGCGCCCGATGCGCGGGTGAGGGCCAACGCGGTCGAAGCCGCCGCGAAGCA
>JBMOHX010000102.1:0-11365 GCA_049317625.1 Phycisphaerales bacterium | reverse complement strand
CTTTGACTCGGAACGGGCTTGGGAGATTGCCGCCGAGGGGACGGAATGGAGATTTGGGGAAACGGGGCGTGAGCGGGCTGGGTGAGGCTTGCTGTGGGGCGTGCACACATCCGCGGGGCGGGACGGCCGCGTGATTCTTGGGCGGGGCGCCCAAGCTACGGAGTGGAACAAAAACCGCCGACCCCTGAGGGTCGGCGGCTGGGATGCTTGTCGTTGAGGGGGTTGCTTAGTTCTGGATCACGATCTCGACGCGGCGGCTCTTGGCGTCCGACGAGCGGAGCTTGGTGGAGCCGTAGCCGGTGGCGCTGATGCGGCCGCTGCTGATGCCGCGACCGACGAGGTACTTCTCGACGCTTTCGGCGCGGGCCTGGCTGAGGGCCTGGTTGGAGGGCCACTTGCTCTTCTTGATGGGGTTCTTGTCGCTGTAGCCCTGCACCTCGATGGAGCTGCCGGAGTACTTGCGCTTGATTTCGCCGGCGATGCCGTCGAGCTTCTTCTTGGCCGCGGCGGTGAGGTCGGCGGAGCCGGAGTTGAAGGTGACGTCGCCGGCGAGTTCGGCGACCATGTTGCCGTCGGTGTTCCGACGGAAGCTGCCGCCGCCGTCGTTGCCGCCGGTGTTGCCACCGCCGTCGTTGCCGCCGGTCCAGCCGGAGTTGCCTGGGTTGGCGCCGCCGCCGTTGTTGGCCTGCTGGGCCTGGAGCGCCGCGATCTGGGCTTCGGTCTGCGTCATGCGGCTGGCCATGTCGCGGTTCTGCTGCTCGAGCTGGGCGTTCTTCTCGCGCAGCTCGGAGGATTCCATCTTCGCGGCGTCGTAGTCCTTCTTCGCGACGCGGCTGCACCCGCCCAGGGCGGTGCTCAGGCCGATCACGGCGACCAAACCCAACTTCCCGATCTTGGAGAACACGTTAGTGGAGACGCTGCGTCCCATCGTCGAATCCCTCGTGAAATAGGCCGTTATCCAATCCGCGGCTTCGGAGAACTCTCCGCCCGGGTTGAGCCGGATGATATCGGCCTGCCGCTGGCTCGCGGGCGATTTTTTCAAGCGATCTTGCGCTCGTCTGACGCGGAGGGGGCTAGGGCAGGTGGATTCGCATCTCGGATTTCGCGATGGCGTTCAGCGCCCATTCGATAGCACCTTGTTTCGCGAACCAGACGGCGAACGCCCCGAGCACGAGGAAGGGCCCGAACGGCAGAGGTTTTTTGAACTCGCCGCCCAGGACCCAGCCGAGCACCCCCCACACCGCGCCCACGAAGACCGCGACGAAGAAGGAGGCCACCGCGTCGATCCAGCCGAGGCAGGCCCCGATCGCGGCGAGGAGGTGGACGTCGCCGAGGCCCATGGCTTCGGCTTTGAACGCGATGCTCCCCAGGATTCGCACGCCCCAGACCAGACCGCCGCCGACGAGGTACCCCAGCAGGGTGCCCGCGAGCACCATGAGCCACGCGGGGGGCGTTTGGGTGGGGATCATCCGCATCGCGGCTTCGCTGAACTCCCACGGGCCGCCGAAGGTGTGGGCGATCCACCCCCCCACCATCGCGAAGCCCGCGATGGGAGAGAGGAAGATCAGTTCCCGCACCATCTCGCGACGGGCGTAGGGATATCTCCTCCAATAGTCCTGCTCTTCGCCGCCCCCGGAGACCGTGTGGCCGAAGCAGGAGAGGATCCCCACGTGCGCGACGCAGATCGCGCCGACGAAGGCGGGGATGACCCATTCGCCGCGCCAGAGGCCCCACGCGATCACGCAGGCGACAACGGCGAGGGAGAGGATGCCGAGCATGAGCCAGCGGCGTCCGGGGATGTGGGGAGGGTCGTCGCTTTCGGGTTTGGGTTCAGCCTCGGGCTTCGTCACGGGAGCGGCTTCGCCGGGTGTCTCCGCGGGCGCTGGGGGCGCTGCCGCGGCGGCCAGTTTGGCGTCGGCCTCTCGCTCCTGTTGTTCCCATTGTTCGTAGTCGGCGAAGCTGCGGGTGATGAGGCCGCGGCTGAGGAGGATGTTCGCGATGACCACGCCGACGCCGCCGCCGATGGAGGCCCCGATCCACCACCAGGCCTCGTGACCGGGGGTGGCGATGGACCAGACGTGTTCGAGGCGGGTGCCGGGGAGGCCGACGAACTGGCGTCTTTCGCCGAGGAAGTGCAGCCAAAGCGCGTAGCCGGTGTGGACGAGGCTTCCGAAGATGACCGGGACCCAGGTCAGCACCATGGGGATGCGGAAGGTCTTGGCATCGGAAAGGAACATGGCCACGAGGCAGCCGAAAAGGACGAGGACGACGATGAAGACAGGCCAAGTGGCGAGGTAGCCGGCGGAGCCCCAGTCGGGCCGGAAGGGGGCGATGATGGAATGCCAGGGGCTGCTGGGATCGGAGTAGACGAGGACGTACGCCGCGCCGAACAGGAGGGCGACGTAGGACTCGACGAGGGGGTATTCGGGGGAGATGGGTGAGCGACAGAAGCGGCAGCGGCCGCGGAGCAGGAGCCATCCGAAGATGGGGATGTTCTCGCGCCAGGTGAGCATCGTCTGGCAGGAGGGGCACTGCGATGGGGGGCTGACGACGTCGAGCCCGAGGGGGATGCGGTAGACAAGGACGTTGATGAGGGACCCGATGCAGGCCCCGAAGGCCATCGCGAAGAGGACCTTGATCACGTCGGCCAGGGCGAGCACGAGGACGGGGTTGTCGGAGAAGATTTCGGCGAGGAGTGCCATCTAGAAGGGAAGATCGTCCCGAGCGGTACGTGGGGTCGAATCATCCTCGCCTTCATCTGAATCGTCGCGTGTCCCGGGTGCGGGCTGGGCGGGCGGGCGGTCGGCCTTGAGCTCGTCGAGGCGTTGCTCGGCCACGGCGAGGACTTTCTGACAATGCCCTAACAGGTGGACGCCGCGTTCGTATTCACGGAGGGATTCTTCGAGGCCCGCGCCGCCGGACTCGATGCGCTCGATGATGGCTTCGAGCTGCGCCATCGCGGCTTCGAAGCCGAGGGGCTGCTCGGGTTGGGGTTGTTTCTTGGCGGCCACGAGGAGACGATACACGGGTGCAGGGCTGGCGTCCATTCGGGGAGGTGACCGGCCGATGAGCGGCTGAGGGCTCGGTCGGAGCAGGATTTGCGTCAGCCGAAGAGCCCGCTCGGATCCTCGCTCGGGTCGGCCGCCCGACCTCTGCGTCCATCGCCGCGGCTGGCTCCGCCCTCCGCGATGGACCGTAACTCCCCATCCGACAAGCGGGTACGCAGTCGCTCGCCGGGGCGAACGTCCGCGGCTTTGCGGATGAGGTTGCCGGCGCCGTCGAACGTCAGCGAGTAGCCGCGTTCGAGGACCGCGGTTGGGCTTACGGCGTTCAACTGCCGGGCCGCCGCGCTCGTGGCGGACCTTGCCGCGGTGAGTCGCGCGGTCATTGCTGCTTCGAGGCGGTGGGCGATGAGGCGGGTGTCTGAGCGTGTGACGACGGATCTCGCCGCGGCGGTGAGGCGGTGGGCGAGGCGTGCGGGGTTGGCGGCGGCGCGGGCGTGAACTGAGGCCGGGCTGCAGCGTTCCAAGCGGGTGCCGAGGCGAGAGAGGGCACCGGCCGCGGTGGCGTGGCGGGCGCGGGTGGCGCCTTCGAGTCTTGTGACAGAGAGGTGGAGATCGGCGCGGGCCGTTCTGACGGCCCGGTCGAGGAGCGCGGCGAGCCGCCGCGACTGCGTGTCCAACTGCCGCTCCAGCGCAGCGCGGTCGGGGGTCAGCCGCATCGCGGCTTGCGTCGGCGTCGCGCAGCGTTCGTCCGCCACCAGTTCGGCCACCGTGGTGTCGGTCTCGTGACCGATCGCGGCAACGACGGGGACCGAGCACTCGACGATCGCGCGGGCCATTTCGCGGTCGTTGAAGGGCCAGAGGTCTTCCATCGAGCCCCCGCCGCGGGTGACGAGGATCGCGTCGATCGCGAGTTCTTCGGCGCGGGCGCTGAGGGTTCGGATTGCGGCGGTAACTTCGGCCGCGGCGCGATCGCCTTGCACGCGGGCGTCGACGAGGAGGACGCCCACCGCGGGGCAGCGTTTCTGCATCGTGACGAGGACGTCTTGGAGCGCTGCGCCGGTGCGGCTGGTGATGACGGCGATCTGTCTGGGGAATCGGGGGAGGGGGCGTTTGCGCTCGGGGTCGAGCCAGCCGAGGGCGCGGATTTCCTCGATCATCGCGCGGAGCTGGGCTTCGAGCGCGCCGGCACCTACGGGCTCGATTTTGTCCACGACGAGCGAGATGCGGCCGCCCTTGGCGTAGAAGTCGACCTTGCCGCGGACTTTGACTTGCTGGCCGGTTCGGGGCTTGAAGTTCACGCGGCGGGCCGCGAACTGGAACATGATGCAGTTGACGACGGCGCCGGCGTCTTTGAGATCGAAGTACCAGTGGGTGCGGTCGGTGAAGCCGCCGATTTCACCGACGACTTCGACGGACGCGGGGATGCCGCGTTTGAGGGCGGAGTCGATGAGTTCGCCGAGTTGTGAGACGGTGAGCGCGGAGCGTGCCGGGGCACCGCCGTCGCTGGCGGCGGCCATCTTCGAAGGGTCGAAGGGAAGGCGGGACATCCCGCAACGGTAGACGCGGAGTTTACTTGGACGCGACGCGGACCGAGCCGTCCACGACCTTGATCGAGGCGGACTCGGACCGCGCAAGGTGCTCGCCCTCGCGGATGACGCGGACCTCCATGCGCTTGCGGAAACGGGGGAGGTCGGGCGAGAGCTCGATGATGGCGCGGGGCTCGATCTTGCCCTTCTTCGCGGCGACTGCCGGTTGGTCGGAGCCCTGCGCGGAAGCGTGGGCGGGGAGGTGAGTGGCGAGGAAGGCGTCGTTGACGAAGGTGCGCACGCCGCCAACGAAGCCGTGTTCCTTGAGCCATTCCTGGCGGGCGGACTCGTAGCGTTTCATTCCGTCGCCGTCGAAGGCCTGCCAGGGTGTGAAGCCGACGACTTCGGTACCGACGCGGGCGAGGACACGGGCGTCGTCCAAGCCCGCGGCGCCGTAGGCCTCGGCGTTGGAGCCGGTGGGGAAGTGGTGAGTCACAGGGCCGGGGGAGGAGAGGGTGACGAAGAGGCGGCCGTTAAAGCCGTGGCGGCGAACGCTGTCGGCGATGCCGGCGGAGTAGGCGCGCGGGGTGGCGAGGGAGCGCTGGCCGCCGTGCGAGAAGCCCGGGGTGTGTGGGCCGGCGAGAGTGGCGGCGAGAACAACAACGGAAAGCGAGAGCATGGCGGGCCTTTCTTCGAACTGCACATCGCATCACCACTCGTCCTCGCGGCGGGCGTGATGCACCGGTGTACAGCATGCCGCGCGACTTGAGGGATGCAAGCGAAATTGCGAGATGAAGGATGGGTCTGCCAAGTGTGGGAGGATTAAAGGACGTGTGACGACCGCCTGACCGCCGAGGTCAGCCTCCGTTTGGCTCCAGGGGCACCGGCCATAGCACCCAGTCCCCTTTGGGCAACGGCGCTCCATCCTCACTCCCGGTCGACCCTGAGCTCGGAAGGCGACTCACCGCCGACCGATCTTCCTTCGTGGTCGGCATCAAGCCACCGTCATCCACGCCGTCCGCGCCCACCGAGTAGAGCAGCGGTCGAGACTCACCGCCCGAAGGCGCCCTGTACCGCATCGCCGATCCGTCAAACGGGTCCAACGGCACTCGGGGCAGGTGCGTCGGCACCAGTTCCGCAAGGTTCCCCGGATAGGCACGGTGCTCGCGGCGATACGCCTCGAGTGCCAGCACCACCAGCACCGCCGATCGCTTCGCCTCCAAACGGTCCCGGTCCCGGAAGCTCGTGTACATCGGCCCCTCGTCTTGTGCTCCCTGCAGCGAGCTCAGAAACGGAACCGCCAAGTACAGCCCCGAGTTCATCATCGACGTGTACGCGGCATCGCTCGTCCGCTCTCTGTTTCGCCAGGGTGGCAGCGCATCGTCCGCGGCTGCGGCGGCGAGGAACAGCCGCACCCGCTCGTTGATCTCCTTGCGAGACGGCATCACCGCGCTCTGCACCGGCTGAATCGCCGTGAGCAATCCCATCGCCTTCGGCTTCGGGATACCCCACTCCGCGTACAGCTCTTCCATCCGCGACCCGCCGACGTAGTACCCGTCGCCCTTGCCGTCGTCGCTGTAGAAACGCTGGAGGATGTCCTCCACCATCATCGCCTCCGACGCCATGTCGAACGTGAAGCGTCCTCCCGCAAACCCCGAGATGTGGTGCGCCAAATCCCGAAGTTGTCCGTCGCTCAGCATCCCGTCTTCGGTCGCCGTTTCGAGCACCGTTGAGAAGGTCAGGTTCGCGACCGCAAGTCCCACGAGATCACTGATCAGAAACCGCCCCTCGCGAGTCTGCTCGGCGATTCCGAGCAACGCCCGCACGTCCGCCAGATACCGCTCGCCATCACCGCGAGACTTCGCGAGGTTCGCGTCCGCCGCCAGCCACCTCGCGAACTTCCTCATCTCACCGAGGTGCGGCAGCAGCACGCCGATCAACATCGGGTTCTCCGATTCCACCTCCGAAGACACATCGAACTTGTAGTTCGGCGTCGTCAGCTCCATCGCCCTGGCGTACTCCGGGTCCGTCGTCGTGCGCAGCACATAGCCCAGCATCGGCTTGGCCGCGGCGTCGCGGAGTATCTTCATCGCACCCTCGTGCGCATCCAGCCATCGCGCCATGTCCTCCCACTCCGGGTCCCCGACGCGTTGCGGGTCCGGGTGCTCGGAGTTGAGCATGAAGTCCGGCAGCGCACCGAACTCGATCCTCGCCCGGATGTACAGCGGCCAGCCTCGCTCCTCAGCCTTCGACGCCAGCACCGTCGCATTGAGCTCGTGCATCATGTTGCGTGACACATTCGGTGAACGCCAGAAGAAGCGAGCCGCCAGCATCCCGTAGGCCAGCATCAGCACCGCGAAAAGCACGCCCGTGCCACGCAGCGTCTGTCGCGAAGCGCGCCACCACAACGGGCGCAGCCGCTTGCGCGAGGTCGTGATGAGAGTCGCGGTCTGCGCCGGATCGCCGAAGGACGCTGCGAGCGCTGCGGGCGTGACACCCGCCTCCAATCCGTCTGTGAAATGAGCGCACAACTCCCTTGCGACGTCGGCCCTCTCCGAAGGCCAGAGCCGGCACTTGCCGGTCACCGCAAGCACGAGTCCGCCGAGCTCCTCGGGCAACGCGGCACGCCGGACAATCGCGGCGGCGGAGTCCGCGCGTCGGCGGCGGGGCGCGTCTTCTTCGGCGGGGGCGGAAGTCGTGGTGCTCACAGGGCACCTCCTGCCTGCGCGGCGGGCCCGGAGGGATCGAGGACACCCAGGTCGGACATCGCCTTGGCGACGGCCTGCCACTGGCGGGTTTCCTCGGCGAGTTTCTTCTTGCCGCGGGCGGTGAGCCGGTAGTACTTGCGGTCCCTTCCCGAGTCGGCCTCGCGCCAGAACCCCTCGATGTACCCCTTCGCCTCGAGGTTGTACAGCATCGGGTAGAGCGTCGACTGCCCCATCGCGAGGACACCGCCGCTGCCGGCGCTGAGCGCTTCGACGAGCTCGTACCCGTACTTCTCGCCGCGCTGCAGCAGTTTAAGCACCGCGACCGGACCCGCGCCACGCATCAGTTCACGCTCGACCCGCATGACAGCCTCCTGGGACGTTGCCTCGGTCTGCACACTATGTGACACATAGTATACAGCCCGCCAGCCTTCCGGTTGCAGGTCGGCCGGGCCTTTGGGGGATGCATCCGCCGCTTGGACGGGGCGCTCAGCGGATCCCGACGAGCGAGGTCGCGGCCGCGTAGAGCGTGACGGCCCAGATCGCCGCGAGGATCGCCGCGGGAAGCGGGAAAGTGATGCAGGTGAGCAGGTAGCTCCACGAGATGGGGAGGATGGGGAAGTAGAACTCGGGGCGTTTGCCGAAGAACCAACCGGTGCGGCCCCTGAGCCGCTCGAAGTCGATGTTGATAGCCCAGAACGCCGCGACGCCGACGTCGGCCCGGAAAAGCCTGCCGTCGTGGAGCCGCTCGACCTCCTTGCCGTGGTGGCGCATGGCTCGAGCGACGGGAGTCATCGCCATGGCGAGTTCCGCCGCGGTTTGCCCGGCGAGGAGCGTGCGGGCTTCGAGGGGGATGTCCTGGCGATCCTCGACGGCGCAGATTCGGAAGAGGTCGGCCTCGTCGGCGTCTTCGACGAGCTCGGGCATCGGCATGAATGGCTCGGTGAGGGCCGGGAGCAGCCGCTGCCACTGGGTGTTGAGCACTTGCTGTTGAAGGATGCGCCCTGCGCCGGAGCAACTCGGGCAGGTCTTCTCCACCTGGCGTGATTTCTGAACCGCGACCTGTCGGCTCTGCCCGTTCTCGTACCGGGTCTCGTACTCGGTGTAGTACTCGGTCTCGGTCACACGGCCGGACCCGCCGCACCTTCCGCAGATGCAGACGATGTCCCAGGCGGTGCCGAGGGAGAGCGGGTCGATCCAGTTCACGAAACCGCCGGGAACGTTGAGAGGAAAGAGCTTCTCGTCCCACACCGGCGGATGGGGGTGTCGGAGAGACAGGTAGGTTCCGCCGCAGTTGACGTACGACAGGTACCGCCGAACGGTAAGGAAACGAGCCGCGGCGACGTACACGGTTTGCCTTCGCACCGCCACGGCGGTCATGAACCGTGCGAAGTTGCGGACGACGAAGCTGCTCGCCGATTCGACGTTGCGTGCGCCGTCGCGCAAGCGGCTGCGGATGTCGCGCTCCGTGAGTTCCGGCAGCGCGGCCTCGTACGTGCGCGGGAGCTTTGCGAGCACCCGGCCCGCGGGGGCGAGGGAACCCGTGATCGCATCGACGACCCGCTTCTGCCTCGCGTAGCGGCGGGCGGCGCGCAGGTCGGAGAGCATCCGCCAGGACAACCAAAGACTGAGCAATCCCCCGACTCCGAGCACCCGCGCCGAACCGCCCCCCAATCCCGCGACCGCCGCCATGGCACCCGCGATGCACACCGCGACCACCGAGATGGCGACAGGGAATCGCACGAGGAGATAGGACCGATTGGTGCGGAGCACGATCGCGGCGAGCGTGCCCGCGCCCACCAACAAGACACCGAAGACCGAGGACATCAGGGTCGACCGGGTCTCGATCAGGCCGGATGCGTGCCGCGCGAGGGCGATGAGTTCCAGGGAGAGCGGGCACTTGGGGTCGTCGGCTGCGGCGGCCGCGACCATCGCGGCGCCCGCGACCAGCGTATTGACCAGCACCACAAACCTGGCGAGCAGCCCGGCGGCGTACCAAGGCGAAACCGCCGAGGGAAATCGCTCGCAACCCAGCGTTGAGAGAGCCTCTGTGGGCAGGGAGCTTTCGAACCTGACCGCACGGATGTCGACCGGCGGGGGCGAGTTGTCGACTGCGCGGATCGCTTTCGCCACCCACCAGCGGACCGCGCGCCTGCACGCGAAGCACAACCCGGCCGCGACTGCCGCCTGAATCCAGAGCCGCACACGAGGGGATTCTGGCTGGAAGGACGTGAACACGGAGAGCACCGCGACCGCTCCGAAAGCCGCCGTAAGCCCCCAGGCGAGGACGTGGATCCAATGGAGCAGCGCCCGAGCGGGAGGGATCTCGTGAAACCTGCTCGCGACGAGCTGCTTGATCGATGCTCCGTTGAGCATGCGGACCGCGAGCGTGCCCAAGAGCGTGAGCAGGAATCCGATTCCGAGGATCACCGCTGCTCCGGTGATCGCGAACGCGGAGTTGTCACTGTCGTTTGGCATCTCATCACCCGCGCCAACTCGGCGCATTTCTGGGCAGCATTCCTGCCGATGAAAGCGCCGTCGAAGGCCGCGACCTGCAAGGTTTGTCGAACCGCGCCGCCGCTCGTTGCGTGGACCGACGTTCGGCAGGCTTTGCAGTGAGCGGACACGGGCCGAAGATCCGAACACGCCACGAACCGAGGTCGCCCTTCACACGCCTAACTCAGGCGCGACAGCCGACGGTTCGATCGTGGGAACTCCACACCCATCGCGATCGCGTAGATCACCCCCACGATCGCCGCGGCGAACCAGGCCGGGGCCGCCGCGGGTGCGGAGAGTGCGGGGGCCGGGAACGTCATGGCAAGCACCCCGAGCGCCGCGGTAACTGCGGCGAGCCACTGGTAACTGCGGAGCCCGGCGTGCGAGGCGGTTTGGGGCTCGCCGCGGAAGTGCTCTTCGACGAATCGCGAGAGGCCCCCGAGGGTGAGATAGGTTCCGACGACGAACGATGCGGGCGCGCCGACCGCGAAGAGGCGGATGAGAAGCGGGATCATCGCGACATTGGCGACGATCGAGTACGCGGCGGTCGGGTAGAGCGATCGCCCCTTCCACGGCGTGAACTTCGCCACCCTCGAGCGCGGGTCCTCGTGGTGGACCCCGGCGAGCCCCTCGCACGGCCGGCCGTGGCAGCACCCTTGCACGAGGCATCGCAGGCGGCCGATGGCCTGGGCGGCGCAAGCGGCGACCGACGCCGCGGCACCGAGTCGCCACGCCCCGTCTCCCTCGAAGGCAGCGCACACGGCGACCACCGCGCTGGATGCGAAGACGTGGCCGAAGAACCCGAAGGGCCTCGAGAGCTTGGACCCCTCCATGGCGAGCCCCCAAGCGCCGGCGCCGAGCAGCCCGGCGAGCGCGAGGGCGATGAGCCAGGGGAGCAGATTCGGGGGCGCGAGCACGCTGGCGACGAGCATGCCGGTTGCCGCGGCGAGCCCCGCGTACGCGGCGTGCACGAGCACACGGGCGGGCCCGACGTCGAACTGCACCCATGCGTTGGCGACTCTCTCGAGTCGTCGCAGCACTGCGAGCCAGAGTCGCTGGCTGTGCCATGCGATGATGAAGAGCCCGAATCCCGCGGCGAGATCGACCGCGCTCGCGAGCCCGCAGGCGAGCCCGCTGAGCGCGAGTGCGCAGGCGCAGACCCAAAGCACCGGCCGCCAGCGGGCGAGCGAGAGCCCGAGGGCGGCAGCGCCGCAGCAGACCCAGAAGACGCGCCAGGACGCGAACGCCGCGTGGCCGAACGGGTCCCACGACTCGATGAACGAAAGGGTTCCGGAAATGATCCCGCCGTCCGCGTGCGGGAGCGGAGTCGTCTTGAGCGGGACCGAGAGCCGGAGCAGCAGGTAGAAAGCGACGCCGGACACTCCAGCGGACTGAAAGCGGCGCAGATCGGTTCGGTCGCGCACGATCACGGGGACCGCGAGCACGAGGATCGGGATCAACGCCCACGCGACCACCGCCCATTCGAAGCGCGGGAGCGACGCTTCCCACGGCGTGCGGCTTTCGACCGCGTCGGGGGCGGGGAGAACTGCCGCGGCGGCGAGCGCGGCGGCCCATGGGATGAAGACAACCGCGTGAGTCGCGAGGCGTTCGGCCGAGTTGACGGGTGATTCCG
>JBMOHX010000101.1:0-11373 GCA_049317625.1 Phycisphaerales bacterium | reverse complement strand
CACCCCGAAACCACCGGAAGTTGCCAGGACATCCGAAAGGCCAGCACGGTTTTGTTCATGCTCATCCCGAAGTAGGACGCCATCCCCACTCCCACACCCCATCCAACCGCCGCGACCAAGAGCGCCTGGGCCAGAACCATCATCGTCAGCGTGCCGTCAGAGGCCCCCATCGCCTTCAGGGTGCCGAAGTACCGCAGGTTGTCGAGCGTGAACGAGAAGAACATGAACCCCGTGATGATCGTGCCGATCACAAACCCCAGCGCCACCGCGATCCCGAAGTTGATCGGGATCCCCGTGTTCTTCAGGTAGTACCCCACGGTGGTCCAACTGAACTGCTCCCGCGTCAGCGCGGCGAGCCCCGTCTCGTCCTCGATCCGACGGCAGAGCTCGTCGATGCTCTGCCCCTTCGAAGCGCCGACAAGCACAAACGTCAGCATCTTGCGCTCGCGGGGCGTATAAACCGTCGCCCTCGAGTACGTCGTGTAGATCTGCGGCTGGCTCTGGAAGCTCCGCGTCGTCTCCGCGATCCCCACGACGATCGCTCGCCGATCGTTCAGTTCGAGCGTGTCCCCCACCCGCAGCGGCGTGGGCTTCATGCCCGGCCCCGCCGCGGGCTTCGCGAGCCTGGTCTCCGCGCTCACCCGATCGACGATCACCGCGTCGTCCCGCCGCAGGTCGCGCAGCTCCCCTTCGGTCATGATGGCCGGCCCGCCCGTGAGCGTCGCATCGTCGAGCCCGATGACCACGCAGTTCTGAAACTGCCCGTTCTCCAGGCGAGCCCGCGCCTGCCCCTTGAAGAGCGGCATCGCCCAATCGACCCCCGCGATGCTCCGCACCCGGTACAGCGCCGTGGACTGCAACGGCTTGGTGTCGTCGATGTGCTGCACCTTCGGGTCCATCACCCAGATGTCCGGGTACGAGACATCTGTAATGAACGAGAACGTGCGCGACATCAGCCCGATGAAAATCGCGCCCTGCTGGGTGATCACCATCGACGCCAGCGTGACGCCCAAGATAATGCCGAAGTACTTCGCTCGGTCCCGCACAAGCATCTGGATCGCGATCCCGATCATCGTGGGGTTCCCCAGACCGGACAAGCCTTGCGGATCGCGGCGACCTGCCCCAGCAGCACCGGCAGCGTGTGCAGCGGGAGCATCGTGCTCGCATCGCTCATCGCCTTCGCGGGCTCCGGGTGTGTTTCGATAAAGAGTGAGTGAACCCCCGCCGCGGTCGCCGCGCGGGCAAGCAGCGGCGCGCGGTCGGGGCGTCCCCCCGTGGTCTCGCCGGCACCGGGGATCTGCGTGGAGTGCGTCACGTCAAAGCACACGGGCGCCGGTCCGCCGTGGGCGTTGAGTTCCATAAGGTCGCCCAAGCCAAGGAAGTCGTTCACGAGTCTGCCATACCCGAAGGTCGTCCCGCGCTCCGTGAGCATCACGTTCGTTGTCCCCGCTTCCGCGAGCTTGCGCACCGGCCCGGCCATGTCCTGCGGCGGCAGGAACTGCCCCTTCTTCACGTTGACCGCCCGCTTGTGCGCCGCCGCGGCTTCGCCCGCGGCACAGAGCAGGTCGGTCTGTCGGCACAGAAAGGCAGGAATCTGGAGCAGATCCACCGCGCGAGCAGCGGGCTCGGCCTGCGCCGGCTCGTGGATGTCCGTCGTAACCGGCACGCCGAGTTCGCGACCGATCTCAGAAAGCCAGCGCAGACCGGTTTCCAGCCCAGGCCCGCGGGGAGAGCGGATGCTCGATCGATTCGCCTTGTCGAACGAGGCCTTGAAGACGTACGACAGGCCCAGGTCGCGGCAGAAGTCGCGGACGGCCCGCCCCACCGTCAAGCCCAGTTCCTTCGACTCCAGCACGCAGGGTCCCGCGATGATCGCCAGGGGACGCCCAGCGCCGATTTCGACACCGCCGACAGAGCAGATTCGGGTCATGCATTCAGCATACGCGCGAGGCAGGCGGACGGGTGCCGCGGGCGCAACAATGTCCGCTCACAGGGAGTATGACACGATGCACAAGATTTCGTTGCTGGTGGTCGCGGGCCTGACCGCTGCGGCGTGGGCCGGGATCGACTCCACGTTGGTGGCGAAGTCCAACCAGATGGTCTCGCCCGATCGCCTCCGCACCTCGCACATGTTGCTCGCGGCAGAGCCGCACGTCGCGGGAACGCCAGGAGACGAGCGGGTCATCGGGAAGATCATGGCCTCGTTCACCGAGATGGGCTTGTCGCCCGTCCGCCATGACATCTGGCCCTTGCTCTGCCTTCCTGTGAGCGCCGAGTTAGAGGTCGTCTCGCCGCGGCAGATCTCGCTCTCGCTGAAGGAAGCCCCGGTCGCGGGGGACAAAGACTCAGCCCACCCCGAACTCACCTTCGGTTGGAACGCCTACTCGGGCAACGGCGACGTCACCGCGGGCGTGGTGTACGCGAACTACGGGCGAGAAGAGGACTTCGCACGCCTCGCCGAGCTCGGCGTCAGCGTGAAGGACCGCATCGTGCTCGCGCGGTACGGCGGCAACTACCGCGGCTACAAGGCGAAGTTCGCGGAGGCGGCAGGTGCGGCAGGGCTCATCATCTTCTCCGATCCCGCGGATGTCGGGTTCACGAAGGGCGCAGTGTACCCGGAAGGGACGTTCTTCAACGATTGCTGCATCCAGCGCGGGAGCATCGTCACGCTGCCGTATCAGGGAGACCCGCTCACGCCCGGTAAAGAGGCGACGCGCGACGCCGAGAGGCTCGACATCGAAGCCACCCGCCTCCCGACGATCCCCGTTCAACCCGTGTCGTACGGCGCCGCGAAAGAGATTCTGGCGCTCATGACCGGCGCGGAAGCGCCCAAGGAGTGGCAGGGAGGGCTCCCGCTCACGTACCGGTACGAGGGCGGCGATGAGCTGCGCGTCCGTCTCAAGGTGGAACAGCGTCGCGAGATCAAGCAAACCTCCAACGTGCTCGCGGAGATCCGCGGCACCGAGTTCCCCGACGAGAAAGTGATCATCGGCGCGCACCACGACGCGTGGAACCACGGCGCTTCCGACCCAACCTGCGGGACCATCGTCGTGCTCGAAGCCGCGAGAGTCCTCGCGGAGTTGGCCGCCCAAGGACAACGGCCGATCCGCACCGTCGTCTTCGCGGCGTGGGGCGCGGAGGAGTTCGGGATCATCGGCAGCAGCGAGTGGGTCGAGGCGAACCACGATGCGCTGCTCCGCGGCGGCGTCGCGTACCTGAACCTCGACATGGCGTCGATGGGCCCGAACTTCTCGGCGTCGGCCTCGCCCTCGCTCAAGCGTGCGATCGCCGATTGCGTAGAGCTGGTGCCGTCGGCATCCGCGGGGGACAAAACGATCGCGGCGATCGGGTTCGGCGAGATCGGGACCCTCGGCGGCGGGTCCGACCACGTCGGCTTCCTGTGCCACACGGGCGTCGCTTCCGCCGCGTTCGGTTCGGGCGGCTCGACCGGATCGGCGTACCACTCCGCGTACGACACGCTCCCGTGGTACTGGAAAGCCGTGGGCGCTGACTACGCCTCCGCGGCGATGGTCACGCGGATGACCTGCGCGTTCGCCGCGAACTTGGCGTACCAGCGGCCGATCCCCTCCGACCCCAGCGCGAGCTTCACGCTGGCACGGGACACCGCGCGGGCCCGCGCCGCCGAGCCCAACGCCGATGCGGGTTGGGCTCAGATCGCCGGGAAGATGGACGAGGCCAGGACACGCACCGAGGCTTGGGTCGCCGGCGCGCGAGACGCGGGTTCGCGTGATCCCGGCGCTGTCGCGGCGACCAACCGAGCCATGCTCCGTCTCGACCGCGCCTGGTTGGCGGACCGGTCCGGATTGCCCCGGCGAAGCTGGTTCCGAAACCACCTCGTCAGCACCGACGAGAGCTCCGGGTACGCCTCGTGGGTTCTGCCGGCGTACACCGCGGCGGTCAAGCACGCGAGCGGGGCCGAGCGTGACGCGGCGATGGACGCCTACGGGCGGGTGATCGGGATCTCCGACGCCGTGATGCGGGGGAGCGAGCCCACCGCGAGCGAGCGCTGAACCGCGGGAATAACCTCCCGTCATGGCAAACGCAATCGTTCTCGGCGCGGGCATGGTGGGATCGGTCATGGCGGCGGACCTCGCCGATGACCCAAACTTCCGCGTGACCGTCGCGGACATCCGGCCCGGCGCACTCGAACTCGCAGCACAGCGGACGCGGGGTCACGCGGCGACGCTGCTGGTGGACCTCGCCGACCCCGAGGCGATCCAGAGGGCGGTGGCGCCCTTCGACATCGTGCTCGGCGCGCTCTCGAGTCATCTGGGCCTGGGCGCGCTGCGCGCGGTGATCGCCGCCCGCAAGCCCTACTGCGACATCTCGTTCATGGCCGAGGACGCCATCGACCTCAGCGCGGAAGCAGAACGCGCGGGCGTGACCGCCATCGTCGACTGCGGCGTGGCACCCGGAATGAGCAACCTGCTGGCGGGGTACGCGACCAGACTGCTCGATCCGTGCGAGTCGATCGAGATCTACGTGGGCGGGCTGCCCGTCGAGCGGCGCTGGCCGTACGAGTACAAAGCCGGCTTCTCTCCGGCGGACGTACTCGAGGAGTACACACGCCCCTCCCGCATCGTGGAGCACGGACAGATCGTCGTGCGCCCGGCGCTCAGCGAGCCAGAGCTGATGGACCTCCCCGGGGTCGGCACGCTCGAAGCGTTCAACACCGATGGCCTGCGCTCGATCGCGACGACGCTGAAAATCCCGTTCATGAAGGAGAAGACGCTCCGCTACCCCGGTCACATCGCCCTGATGCGGGCCTTCCGCGAAACAGGCCTCTTCTCGAAGGAACCGATCACTGTCAACGGCCAACGCGTCGTTCCCCTCGACGTGACCTCGGCGCTGATGTTCCCGAAGTGGAAGTACGAAACCGGCGAACGCGACCTCACCGTGATGCGTGTGAGCGCCACGGGAAAAAAAGGCGGAGTCTCGACGCGGCTGACCTGGGACGTGCTGGACTTCCTGGACCCACGCACCGGATTCACCAGCATGTCGCGCACAACCGCATTCCCATGCACAATCCTGGCGCGGCTGGTGCTCGAGGGCGCGATTGCGAAGAAGGGCGTGCTGCCGCCGGAGTTGTTCGCCGAGCGCAGCATTGTCGAGCGGATCTTCGCGGAACACGCGAAGCGCGGCATCCACTACCGTGAAACGGTCACCGAAGAACGGCCGGCCTAGGCCGCCGCGGCGTTAGACGTCCACCCGCTCGAACCGGACGCGGTTGTCCACCAGCCGCGCGAAGTGCGCATCGATCTGCGAGAGCCCCGTCACGCGGTGGACGAACGCGGCCGCCCGCACGAGGTCGGCACGCTGCACGAGCTCGAGTCGGGGCTCTTTCAGCTCGAGGCGAGTGCCGTAGAACGCGCAACCGGAGTGGGCGATGAGCACCACGCGCTTGAGCCCGTGGACCTCGACCAGAAACTTGAGCTCGTCCACCACGCCCTGTTCTTCGAGGTGGGCCTGCGGGTGACCCGCGAGGCACGCGGGGCCGCCGGGGAGCGAAACCCGGTCGTAGCGGGGCAGCTCCAGGCCGTTCTGTAGAAAGTCATCGAAGTGCTCGCCCAGACGGCCGTCCGAGCAGTACACCGCGGCCGCCCGGATGCGTGCGACGTCGTACTTGACCTGGCTTTCGTACACGGTGTGCTCCCTTCGAGACTGTCAGACGAGCTTCAGGGCGAAGAAAATCGCCGTGAACGCAAGGTCGGCGAAGATGATCGCGACCACGCAGTGCACCACCGTCAGCGTGGTGGCACGACCGACTCCGGCCGCGCCCCCCTGGACCGACAGGCCGTGGTGGCACGCGATCAGGCCGATCAGCAACCCAAAGATCGCGCTCTTGCCGACGCCGGTAAAGAAGTCGATGTGCTTCACCTGCGAAAGCAGGTTGCTCATGAAGGTCGCGTAGGGCACTTCGAGCACAATCATCGAGACAAGCAGCGCAGCGCCGATCGCGACGATGTCCGCAAAAACACCCAGGATCGTCATGCTGATGAGCGCGGCCACCACCCGAGGAACGACGAGGAACCGCACCGGCTCCAGCGCGTGCGCCTCGAGCGCCTCGACCTCCTCGCCCACGACCATCGTGCCGATCTCCGCCGCGATGCTCGCGCCCGCGAAGCCCGTGAGCACAATCGAACCAATGAGCGGGCCAAGCTCGCGGAGCACGGCGACGCCGATGATGTTCGCGACGAGCTCCTTCTGACCGAACTGGTCGAGCGGAGGGGCCAGCGAAAGAGCGAGGATGAACCCGACGCAGGAGGAGACGATCGAAACGATGAAGACCGAGCGGACCCCGACGCGGATGACCTGGGACACCACCGCGGGACGGCCGATCCGCACCTTGCGGTCCACCAGCGAGAGGAGGATCCACCGGATGCACTCCAGCAGCAGGAAGACGACCCGCCCGATCTGATCGAGCACGCTCAGCACGCTCCCGCCAACGAACTCCACCGGGAAGAGCGTGACCCTGATCAACTTGTCCGACGGTCTTGGCCTCATGGGTTTGCGTGCTTCACGCGACGAGCGCGTCGCTCCGGGTGGCCACGATCTTGAAAACCGTGTGCAGCCGGGCGATCTCGAAGATCCCTCGGACGCGGTCGTTCAGCCCGCAGAGCACGAGGGGAATCTGCGACTTCTTCGAGCCCTGAAGGAACTCGACCAGCGTGGCCAGACCGGGGGTCGCCATGTACGGCACGCCCGCGAGATCGACGACGACCCGCGAAGGTCGCAGGTCGAACCCGCTCCGGATCGATTGACGGAAGGTGGGTGCCTCGTGATACCCGATATCGCCTTCGGGATAGACGACCACGGCCGCGCCATCGCGCGAGACCGTGACCTTGATCGGGGGTCGTTCAGCCACAGGAATCTCCCTTGGCGGGTGGGTTTGTCGGTTCGACGGCTCGCTTCACCATCGTGAGTCGCATGCCGACGCTTTCTCTTCGTTCGTACGTGACCTCGTCCATGATCTCACGGATGATGTGCACTCCCAGGCCACCGGGTCGGATGTCCTCGAGTGCTCGCCCCTTGATCGTGTGAGGGTCCACTTGGCGGGCCTCGTCCTCGATCACGATCCGGACGCCCCCGGCGCACCCCGGCTCTGTAAACGGCGTGATCTCGAGCCAGATCCGGCCGTCCTCTCGCTTGTCGTACCCGTGCCGCATCACGTTGATCAACGCTTCGTCCGCCGCGAGCGCGACCTGCGAGGCCTGAACGTCACCGAACCCGCACCGCTTCGCGACTTGATGCACCAGCTCCCTCGCCCCGCACAAATAGGCGGGGTTGCTGACGAGTTCGAGTCGAAGGTCCGGCCGCACGCTCATCCGCCCGTCTCCACTTCGGCCGCAGCAGAATCCGCCTTCGGCGTCGGCGCGCGTGACTTGTTCCGCTCCGCCGCCCAGGCCTGCCAGCGGGCAACCGCCTCGGCGCGGTCGTCGTCGTCCGCGGCGAAATCGTATCCGAGGCGTTGACCGGTCAGCCGGTCCAGCCCTTCGATCGCCAGAAGCCGCGTCGAAGGCTCCTTCGCCTCGAGCATCCGGACGAGGTGACGCAGGTCTGCCGAGCTCCCCTTTCCCACCTCCGCGACGATCGCCTTGTTCCTCGCTTGCGGCGAGGAACTCTCGAAGCTGGGCTCAATGCCCGCGAAGCACCCCGAGAGAGTCAGCAGGATGAGGATGGACCATCTCACGGCATCATCATAAAGCCCTCGCGCTCACCGGGCGCGTCATTCCGGGGATGACTAAACTCTCCCCTTCCCCAGGAACCAAGTCCTCCGGAATATCTCGCCATGAACACCCCGAACCTCCCCCACCACGAAGTGGTGCCAATTCTCGATTTCGGTTCTCAAACCGCCCAGCTCATCGCCCGGCGCGTGCGAGAAGCCGGGGTCTTTTCATGGCTGGTATCGCCGCGAATCTCCCCCGCGGAACTCGCGGCGCTCAAGCCCAAAGGGATCATCCTCAGCGGCGGGCCGGCGAGCGTGTACGAGCCGGGCGCCCCCACCTGCGATCCCAAGATCTTCGATCTGGGCATCCCGGTGCTCGGAATCTGTTACGGCATGCAACTGGCCTGCCACCTCATGGGCGCCAAGGTCCAGCGGGCCGACCATCGGGAGTTCGGGCGTGCCCACCTCTCAGTGACCGACTCCTCAGACCTATTCGCCGCGATTCCCGACAAGTGCACGGTCTGGATGAGCCACGGCGATCAGGTGTCGGACGCAGGCGGCGGGATGTTCACTTCCCTCGCCTCCACACCGACCTGCCCACTCGCGGCGGTCCGAGCGACGGACTCCTCTCGCGCGTTCTACGGGGTGCAGTTCCACCCTGAGGTCACGCACACACCGCACGGCTCCGATCTGCTCAGGAACTTCCTCTACAACATCTGCCGCTGCGAGGGCGCATGGAAGATGTCCGACTACGCCGAAACCGCGGCGAAGGCCGTCCGCGAGCGTGTGGGTGATGCGCACGTTATCTGCGGTCTCTCGGGAGGGGTCGACTCCGCAGTGACCGCGGCCCTCCTGCACAAGGCCATCGGCAAGCAACTGCACTGCGTGTTCGTCGACACCGGCCTGCTGCGCAAGAATGAGCGGGCTCTCGTCGAACAGACCTTCCGCGACCACTTCCGGATCGACCTCAAAGTCGCCGATGCCGGTGCCGAGTTCCTCGCCGACCTCGCAGGCGTGGTCGATCCTCAAGAGAAGCGGCGTCGCATCGGGAGCCGGTTCATCCAGGTCTTCAAGGCCGCCGCGAAGTCCATCCCGGACGCGACCTTCCTCGCGCAGGGCACGCTCTACCCCGATGTCATCGAGAGCGGCCAGGGCCACGCGGGAACCGCCGCGGGAATCAAGCTCCACCACAACGTCGGAGGACTGCCCGCCGACCTCGGGTTCAAGCTCGTGGAGCCTCTCCGCGAACTCTTCAAGGACGAGGTACGCAGGCTCGGCGAAGTACTCGGTCTGCCCGAGCACATGGTCTGGCGACACCCGTTCCCGGGTCCGGGGCTCGCGGTGCGCATCCTCGGCGAAGTGACCCGCGAAAAGCTCGAGATCCTCCGCGACTGCGACGAGATCCTGCTGGAGGAGATCACCGCCGCGAACCTCTACCGGAAAACCTCGCAGGTCTTCGCGGTGCTGCTGCCGGTCCAGTCGGTGGGCGTCATGGGAGACGGACGCACCTACGACTCGACGATCGCCATCCGCGCGGTCGAGACGCAGGACTTCATGACCGCGGACTGGTCGCGCATCCCGTACGACGTGCTCGCCACGATCTCGAGCCGGATCATCAACCAGGTGCGCGGCGTGAACCGCTGCGTCTACGACATCTCTTCAAAACCGCCCGCGACGATCGAGTGGGAGTGAGCGAGGGGTCTTGAAGTGCCACGTGCGACAAAGCGAAGGGGGGCCCGAAGGCCCCCCCGTGACGCGTGGTAAGAAGACTGCCGAGCGAACCCATCAGCGGCGACGGCGACCCGCCGCGATCAGTGCCACTAAAGCGAGGCCACCCGAGCTGGGCGAGGGCACTACCTCGAACGCGATAAACTGGGTGAACTGAGTCGAAGCGAAGTTGTTGTCCGAGCACAACACGATTGAGCGGCTCCCGTTGGGAAGAACCGGGCCCCAAGAGATGCCCTCGATGTTGTCGAGGGTGATACCGAGGGTGTCGACGTTGAGCAGCAGGCTTTTGGTCATGGCGGTATAGGCACCCGGGAGCGTGTCGAAACCAGAGACGTCGGTCGCGGCACCGATGGTCGCGAGATAGATGCGGATCGAGTTGCCCACTCCCGTTGAGAACGACCGCTCAAGCGCGAGGAACTCACCGTTGCCGACCGCCATGAGCTCAACGAGCCCGTTGGTGGTGAAGCTACCCGGGGGATTGGGCAGGGCGAGCACGGGATCGCAGACATACACGTACTCGGCGCCGCTCAGGCCGGTGGCTTTGTCGTAGCTGACCACTCGGCACGGACTCGCGTTGGCGGTGTCGGAAGCCGGGCCGTCCTGGAAGAGGGCGTTCTCGGTTGCCGTGTACACCGTCTGGCCGTCGGTGGAAAGCGTGAGGGACTCGAACGCGAGGTTGCGGCGGAGACCAAAGTTCCCCGCGGTCGGGTTGAAACGGGCGGGGGTCGAGAACTCGCGCACAAACGATCCGTCCGCGTTCATCTCGCGGACGAAAGGGTTCTGGAGGCTGGTACCGGGGAGGCGCTCACCCTCGCTGGTCCACAAGAAGCGACCGCTCGAAGGGTCGAGACGGATCGCCTCGGGGTCAACCTCATTCGTCGGGAAGGCGGTACCGTCGGGACGGCGCATGACCGTGGTGCTGTTGAAGTTCACGCCGTAGAAGCCGTTCTGGTCGTAGTTCATCGAGAGGTTGTAGAAACGCGCCGGGTTCAACGACGAACGATCGTCGGAGATCGACCAGAACGTTCCGTCGCGGGCGTCGAAGTCGATGCCCGAGAGTCCGCCGATCTGCGTGCCTTGAAACACAGTGCCGGTTGGGAGTGTCTGCTGGCCGATGTACCGCAGGCCGGGAACGCTTTGGGCGGAGGCCGCGCCGGCGACAGCGGCGAGGGTCACGAGGACGAAGGTACGCATGTTCGAGTTCTCCTTTGAAATGAGGGAAGCACAATGTAAACGCGAGCGTGACGGCCATCCTCGCAGTCGCGTCAATCTCGCGTGAAGTTTGAGTTTCGATGCCGCGCGGCATACGTGAAGACAGCGTGAAGAGCCGCCCCAGACAGTGCGCGGGCGGTATTGTCTCCCCTTTGGGAGTCACCATCATGCTCAAGCACTGCTCGGTCGCCGCGATCCTCATCGCTTCATCCTCCTCGCTCGCTCAAGAACAGAAGCGACCGGAGCGGATGGAGGCCGCGGTCGGCCCCGAAGGCGCCAGCGCTCCCTCGGCGGCCCGCGTCGAGCGGCCGCGGATCCCGGGCCTCATGCTCGACGGAACGACGGTGCTCCACAACCAGTGGTCGCTCTCGCCCGCCGGAAGCCACGTGGAGCTCGGCGACTTCCCAGCCCTGATGACCCTGCGTCCCAGCGGCAAGGTCGCCGCGGTCCTCCACTGCGGCCACGGGACTCACGAGGTCGCGATGGTGAGCCTAGAGACGAAGGCCGTGCTGTGCCGGGTGTCGGTGCCGCAGTCGTTCTACGGCCTGTGCTTCAGCCCAGACGGCAACACCTTGTTCGCGAGCGGCGGCGAGTACGAGCTGGTGCACGCGTGGAACGTCGATGCGGATGGTCTCCTGTCCGGCCACCGCGAGATGCGCAGCGCTCCCGCGAAAGAGTCGTTCGTCGTCACAGGTCTTGCCACGAGCGTCAACGGCGAAGATCTCTACGTCTGCGGCGCGTGGGGC
>JBMOHX010000100.1:0-11398 GCA_049317625.1 Phycisphaerales bacterium | reverse complement strand
CCGCCGCGATCTGCTGCTTCGCCCCGACCCGCGTGATGTTCTTGATGAACGCCTGGTAGTCCGCGTCCGCCGCCTCCGCCGTCAGGCCAAAGTACGTCTCGAACAACTGCGGCGCATGCCGCCGCGCCCGATACGCCGCGGCCGCCCTCGCCCCATGCCCGGCCGCCAGCGTCGCGGAGATCTTCCCCGTTGCGGCCTCCGTCAGCACGCGTTGCAACTCTTCGCGGTGCTCGCCTGCGTTCCACTCGTTCAGAAAGTGCACGAGGGCCCACAGCTGCGCGTAGTACGTCAGAGCGAGATCGGGGTCCTGCCCCATCAGTTGCTGCGGGCTTGATCGCACCAGTTGCTGGAGAGACATCAGTCTCCCCCCGCGTGCCGCGCTCCTCAACTCATCGAACCGCTCGAAGTTCGCCCACGGCAGAAAGCTCGGCCGGCCGGCGGACCCTGTGTCCCAACGAAAGCCCTCCATGTAGCACGCGACCCCCTCCTCCAACCACACCGGGAGCGGATCTTTGAATGTCTGCTGCGTGAACTGGTGCCATCCTTCGTGCGCCGCGATCGCGTACGTATCGTGCGGCCCGATCTCGTACAGAAGGGCCTTTCCCTCCGCCGCGAATCCCCCGCGCTGGATCTTCAGATACACCTCGGCGTCCGCGCCCATGAGCCGCTGCGTCATCCGCGCCCACTGCGGCCGACTCGACAGCACGTACGACTCCATCACCCCCCGCGGCCGGGGCAGCTCCCCGAGCGCCGTCGTGTACTGCTTGAGCGCGATCTCCATGAACACCGGCAGCCGCTCCCGCAGCGTCGTCCGCGTCGTCGTCGTATAGATCCGGTAGTGCGGCGAGGTCAGCAGCACCCCCGGCACATCTTCGAACGTCCACGCCTCCGTCGAGTACGCGGCTTCGGGCGCCGACTCACGCACCACCGTCGGAGACGCCTCGCCGCCCGGTTGCTCCCGGCCCTCGCCACCCGACCCACACCCGACCAGCAACGCCGCACCGGCCAAGGCCAAACGCGCGAGGAGACCGGGTGTGTTTCGAGTGGTCATCCGAGTCGCTCCAGTGACTGCCTCGCGGCGTCCCGCTCCGCCTTCGCCTTCGCCAACTGGTCCTGCGTCTGCTGAACCATGCTCGGCGGGGCCTTCAGAGCGTACCCGGGATTCGCAAGCCGGCCCTCAAGAGTTGCGATGGACTTGTCGAGATCCGCGGCCAGTTTGCCCAGCCGCGCCCGCTCCGCGTCCGCGTCCACCGCGTCCGCCAGGTCCGACAGCCGGTGCTCCAGGGCGTCGTACGTGAACGCCACCGACGCGCCACCCGGCGCGTCGTGCGTGATCGTCCCGACCTGCGCTAACGACCCCACCAGCAGCCTGCCGTAGTCGCCCAGGTCTGCCGCGGCCGCGTTGAGGTGCAACGACACCCGCCGCTTCGGCGGGACGTTGTGCTGCGCCCGCAGCTCGCGCACCGCGGTGATCAGCCCGCGCAGCTTCTCGAACTCGGCCTCGGCCTTCGGGTCGATCAAGAACTCGCCCGCCACCGGCCACCCCGCCGTGGCGAGCAGCGAACCCTTGTCCTTGCCCACCAGCGAAAGCCCGGCCACGCCGGCGCTCGGCATCTCCGACAACCGCTCGAAGATCGCCTCCGTCACAAACGGCATCACCGGGTGCAGCAGACGCAAGATCACATCGAGCGAGGCCCGCAACACCGCGCGCTGCCCCGCGTTCTCCGCGACCGTCGGCTTGATCGCTTCCAGATACCAGTCGCAGAAGTCCCGCCACAGCAGGTCGTACAGCGCCACCGCGTAGTCCGCGTACTCGTACCGATCGAGCGACTCGCTGCACGCCCTCACCGCGCCCGCCAGCCGCGACAGCATCCACCGGTCCGCGAGCGGCAACCCCGCCACCGACACCACCGGCTCCGCCTTCCCCTGCTGCAGAATGCCCATCGCGTACCGCGCCGCGTTCCACAGCTTGTTCGCGAAGTTCCGCCCTTCGTCAAACTTCGGGCTCGTGTTCTTGCCGCTCGCCGCGTCCTTGGTCACCGGCATCCGCACGTCCTGCGTGTTCGTGCTCATCTTGCACAGCGTAAACCGCATCGCGTCCGCGCCGTGGCTCGCGATGATGTCGAGCGGGTCCACCCCGTTGCCGAGCGACTTGGACATCTTCCGCCCGTCGCCATCCTGCACCACCGCGTGGATGAACACGTCGCTGAACGGCAGCGTCCCCTTGCCCCCGCCCTCGCCCCGGAAGTACCGGTTGAACATCACCATGCGGCTCACCCACAGCGTGATGATCTCGCGCGCCGTGCAGAGCGTCGACGACGGGTTGAACGCCTCCAACAATCCCGCGGTCCGCGCATCCGGGTTCGGCCACCCCATCGTCGAGATCGGCCAGAGTGCTGAGGAGAACCACGTGTCCAGCACATCGCTATCGCGGTGGTACCCCAGCGCCGGATCCGCGAGCAGCGCCTCCGCGTCCGTGTCCGCATCACCACGGATGCACACGTAAGTCGTCACGCCATCGGCCGAGCCCGTCACCGCGACGCGGTCTCGTTCAATGAACTTCGCCAGCCGCGCACACGCCGACTCCACGCTTTCTTTCACCGTGCTCCACACCGGAATCCGATGCCCCCACCAGAGCTGCCGCGAGATGCACCAGTCGCGGATGTTGTCGTGCCACTGCTCAAAGCTCTTCGCGTAACGCGCCGGGTGGAAGCGGAGCTCTCCGTCCGTCGCCGCGCCCGCCGCCTCCGCGCGGTGCGTCCGCTGCTCCCGCACGAGCGCACGGTTCGCCGCGGGCGCGAGCCGATCGTCCGTCACCTTCACGTACCACTGATCGCTCAGGTACGGCTCGATGATCGCCTTGCTGCGATCCGAGTGCTTCACGCTGTGCCGGTGCGGCTTCGCGCCCTCGAACAACCCCAGCGCCTCGAACTCCCGCACCACCAGCTTCCGCGCCTCCTCGCGCTTCTTGCCCACCAGCAGGTGCGCATCGCCCACGTCGGTCCATCCGTGCTTGTCGCTGATGGTCCCGTCCGGCGCGAGCACGTTCACACGTTCCAGCGAGTGCCGAATCCCGATCTCGTAGTCGTTGGGATCGTGCGCGGGCGTCACCTTCAGGAACCCCGTCGCCATCTTCGCCTTCGGGTCGTTCTTCTCTTCCTCGTTCCGCGCGTACCGCTCCGGGAGGACCACGTAGTTGTCCTCGACCACCGGGATCACGCGCCCCACCAACGGCAGCTCCACGTAAAGATGTCGCAGGCTCATCGCGCGCGGATCATGCGGGTTCACCGCGACCGCGGTATCACCGAGGTACGTCTCCGGCCGCGTCGTCGCCACAGTGATCCACGCGGGCTGATCCGCCGGGTGCTCTTCCGCGCCCGGGTACCCACGCGCCGCGAGCTCGTCCCACGTCACCGGCACCGCATCGCGCGGCGCCATCTTCCCGGCCAGCCGCTCGTGCTGCGTGTCCGCCCCGCGCATGTGCACCAGCGGGTACCGCAGGTAGTAGAAGCTCCCGTCGATCTCTTCCTCGTAGCACTCGTCGTCCGCCACCGCCGTTTGCAGCGCCGGGTCCCAGTTCACCAGCCGCTTGCCGCGGTAGATGAGCCCGTCCTTGAACAACCGGTAGAACGCCTCGCGCACCGCGCCCACGCACACGTCGTCCATCGTGAAGCGCTGCCGGTCCCAGTCGCAACTGCACCCCATCCGCTTCAACTGGCCCGTGATCACCGCCTCGTACTCGTCCTTGAAGGCCTGGATCTTCGCGACAAACTCATCCCGCCCGAAGTCCGTCCGGCGCTTCTTCTCCTCCGCCATCACCCGCTTCTCGACCACCGCCTGCGTCGCGATCCCGGCGTGATCAGTCCCCGGCATCCACAGCGTCTCAAACCCCATCATCCGCTTCGCGCGGACCAGCACGTCCTGCAGCGTGTTGTTCAGCGCGTGCCCAAGGTGCAACGCCGCCGTCACGTTCGGCGGCGGGATCAGCACGCTGTACGGCTTCGCTTCCCCGGCAACGACCCGCGCCGGGTCCGCGTGGAACGACTTCGCGCCGATCCACTTCTCCCAGATACGGGTCTCGTGGTCCAAAGGCCGATACTGTTTGTCGAGTTGTTGGGGTTCGGTTGTCATCTGACCGCCATGGTAGGTGCCGACCCCGCCGCCACGGACGGAGGCCTTATGCCCACTCCCGCTGAAGGTTCACCCCGTTGGGGTCTCGCCGCCGCCGTCCTCGCCGCGTTCCTCCTCCTCGGCACCGCCGCGTTCATGATCACGGGCCGAAACACAATCACCACGACTATCACCACCGGCGGGAGTTCGGCCAAGTCCGCCGAGATCATCGCCGCCGCCGAGAAGCTCCGCCTCCAGGCCGAGCCCGACAAGAGCGAGGTCATCCTCCGCGCCGCCGCGGCCGAGTACGCCACCGACCAGCCGCTCCAGATCGCCCTGGGGGAGCTGCTCGTCGAGAAGGCCTCCCGCATGACCACCGACGAAGCCGCCGACGCCGCGCGCCGGGATGCCTACGCCGCTTACGAGCGTGCCCTCGCCATCGGCCCGCGCGACGCCAAGCTCGAGTTCGTCGCCGGCACGCTCGCCTCCAAGCTCTCCAACCTCCAACGCGCCGTGGAGCACTACTCCGCCGCGCAGGCCGCCGATGCCACTGAAGCCCGTTACCCCCTCTACCTCGCGCAGGTGCAGTTGCGTCTCAACCAAGACGCGGAGGCCAAGGCCAACCTCCTCATCGCGGCGAAGCTCTCCCCGGACACAGCGAACGTCTGGGGCACACTCGCCGACGTCGCGCTGCGGGAGAACAAGCTCTCCATCGCGCTGCAGCACATCCGCCGCGCCCGCGAACTCGAACCGCGCAACGTCCTCTGGCGTGTCGTCGAAGCCCGCGCTCTTAAGCGCGACAACAAGCCCGAAGAGGCCCTCGCGCTGCTCATCGGTCTCGACGACGCCGACCGCCTCGAGCCCAACGTCACGCAGATCCTCGCGGAGTCGCTGGGTATGCTGGGCCGAAACGGCGAAGCCGCGGACGCCTACGAAGCCGCTTCGGCCGCGAATCCCGCGGACGGCCCGCTCGCGCTCGAGGCCGCGCGCTGGCTCGAAGCCGCGGGTCGCCGCGACAAGGCCAGAGACCGAGCCGAACACGCCGCGATGCTCGCCACGCCCGGCGCTCGCGAAGTCGCCGACCGCCTCAAATAATCCAATCAAGTAAGCCAGCGGCCCCCGTCAACACGCACGACCTCGCCCGTGACGTACGTCGCCTCGAGCGCCAGCCAGCGCACCGCGCGGGCCGCGTCCTCGGGCGTGCCCGCCCTGCCGAGCGGGATCCGCCGGACGTAGCCGCGTTGCTCGGCGGGTTCTGATTCAAACCCCGCTTCTGGCCACGCCACCACGCCCGGCGCGACAGCGTTCACCCGCACCGACGGTGCCAACTCGCGGGCGAGCGACTGCACCATCTCGGTCAGTGCGGCCTTGGACATCGAGTACGCCGTGTATCCCCGGCGAGGGCGGCCCAGCGCATGAATGTCCGACATGCACACGACCGCGCCTCCGCCCTCCATCGTCGAACGCGACAGCAGCGGTGCCAGACGCGAGGTGAGCAACAGGGGGGCGAGAGCGTTGATGCGGTAGTGGCGCATCGCCTCCACCACCACCCCCTCGTCGATCGGCGAAGGCTCGTAGATCGACGCGTTGTGCACCACCACGTCCAGCCGCGGGAGGTGATCCGCCAGCTTCTGCGCCCACCGATCGAGCTCGTCGAGTTCGCCCAGGTCGACTCGGAACGCGCCAGCGGAGACGCCCCGCTTGCGCAGCGCGGCCACCGTCTCTTCGGATTCCGCGTCGCTCGAGAGGTACGTGATGATCACGTCGCACCCGGCCCCTGCGAAAGCCTCCGCGATCGCTCGCCCCACACGCCGCGCACCTCCCGTCACCAGTACCACCGGACGACGCCCGTCCCGCGGCATCGCCATGCCGGCGCGCGTCTTCGCGTTCGGGTCGTCTTCGTCGCCCCGGTGCGGGACGACAGGATCATCCGTCGGCACCACCTCGCGGATGATGTCGTCGCCGGTTTCGAGCTTCATGCGGGCCGCCGACTCCTCCCACACGTTGCTCAGCTGGGTCGGCTGCGGCCGCCGATCCGCTCCGGTCTCCTTCGCGATCCGCGAGCGGCGTCGCTTGAGCATGCGCAGCACGGTGATCCCGACGAGCGAAAAGAGCGTCGCCACCGAGACAAAGAGCAGGATCTCCCACAGTTGCAGGGCGCGAGCAGCACCCGCGCGTGTGGGCAGTGGGGGAGTAGACGGTTGGGTCGTGTTGGCCTGCACGCCAACACTATACGGGATGCTCACTGGGCCGCGGACGGCGGCGTCAACTCCGGGCACCCGCCGTACACCAGCACCCGCTCGCCGATCCGAGCCAGGCCGACGTCACCGCACCGAGGCATCAGGGCCGTCAGGAGTGTGGCGTCGTCGATGATCTCGACGTTGACGGCACCTCGAGGCTCCGACCGCTCCACGATTCCCGGGCTGTTGCTGACGAGCTGCACACGCGCGTAAGGTGCCTCCGGGGCCTCCGCCCGCGGAATCGCCGCCACCACCACGGGCGACGGCGGGATCGGGCTCCCACGCCCGCGCGCGAACATCGCCGCGCCGCCGAGCGACAGGGCCACGGCCGCGACGCACCCCGCGACCTTCACCGTCACCCGCTTTAGCCGCCGGGCACGCACCGCGGCCAGAAGCTCATCGAGCATCCGCTCTCGCCGTGCCGGATCTCCGGTGTACTCACTCATCCCCGTTCCTCCCTTGTTCGCCCAGCTTCGCAAGAATCCTGCGGACCCGCCCGTGCACCGCGTTCGTTGTGGTCGAGAGCAGCGAAGCGATCACTCCCAGTTGGTGCCCTCTTGCGATCCGCAGTTCTAGAAGCTCGCGTTCATCTTCCCCGAGCGTCCGCAGCAGCGCACGCAGCGATTCCGATTCCTGATCGCGGGGGCCGGGGCTGGCGTGCCCGCCCCGACCCTGCTCTCTCGCCGCACGCCGCAGTTCCTTTCGCAGCCGATCGATCGCGCTCGTCCGCACCGCGGCCATCACCCATGCCTCGAGCGCCGCACAGGTCGTCAGCGCCGGCAGCTTGTGCACCGCTTTGAGCATCGCTTCCTGCACGACGTCCATACAGAAGGACTCGTCGCGGCCAGTCAGTCGGCGGGCGGCACCGAGCATGCGACCGAACCAGTCGTGGTAGAAGCGAGTGAACTCAGCCTCGTCCCCGGCTTTGATCCGAGCGCAAAGCACCGCCGTCGCGGCATCATCAGCCTCCGCGACGGCGGTCGAGGGTGTCAGTCGGGTTGGGTTCAACGCGATCCTGCCCATATGGCCGGTCGTTCACGCCGGTTACTTCGGCGCGCCCCCTCCGCCGCGGGCCGCGTCGCGGAGCTTCGCGGCCTCGTCCACCAGCGCATCGCGTTGATCCTTGAGCATGCGCATCTCTGCCATCATGGCGTCGTACTTGTCCCTCGCCTGCTTCATCTGCTCGGCCTGCTCCGCGGCCATGGCTTCCTGGGCCTTCCGCATCGCTTCGAACTCGGCGAGCTTCGCTCGTGCCTCCATCGACTCGGCCTGGGCACGGTCGAACATCACCCTGGCCCGGTCAAGCTCGCGTTCCATCGCGCCCGCTTGCATCTTCCACTGCTCCGCGGCCGCGTCGGGCTCGGCCTTCCGGTCCAGCGAGCGTACAACCGCCGCGATGGCCTGCTGGATGGAAGAGGGCGCCTTCACCACCAGCGCGTTCGTCCGCGGATCCACGGCGATGTCCGTGGGGTTCTCTCCGCTGGCCGGTGGCGGAAAGGTGTAGCGGAGCACGTCGAGCAGCGACTGGGCGTCCGTGTGGGCCGCGGGATAGGTCCGCATCGTGCTCTCCCCGAGCTGCGATTGGGCGATCCCCCGGAGATCGTTCTCGAGACTGTCCACCACACGCGACGCAACCGCCAACTGCTCCTCCGTTCCCTTCAGGATCAGCAGCCCCGACTCCTTGTGAAACTTCATCGTCGGCGGCTTCTCGCCCTCCCGCGAAGCCGTCTCGATCGCAGACTCCACCGCCGTGAGCACCGTTGCCGCGGGAATCCCCACGGCGCCCTCGCTCGCCCACGAAGGCCTCGTCACCCGGTTCAGCGAGAGCACCGTGGTCTCCTCCGCCGGGCCCGCCTGCCGCCGTGTCGGCGTCACGTTCGAACTGATCGAATACACCGGATCGCCCCCGCCACCCTTGACCGGGGCGACCCGAATCCCGCGGCCGTCGGCGATGTGCCCGAGCGCCATGACCGCCGACTCCACGCTCACGTTCGAGAGCGAGATCGCCGGCACGTCCATCCCAGATACGTCCTCCGCGACCACCACGTTCACGTTCTTCCCGCCCCTCGCGACGGTGAGCGCCGTGATGAAATCCCGCACCCTTCCGCCCGGGAACTCAAACGAGATCGTCTCCCCGCCCCCAAACGGGCTCCCGCCGCCGCCCCCCGTTGCCTGATCGGCCGCTCGCGCCTCTCGCTCCGCGGCCAACGCTCTGGCCCGCTCGACCACCTCGCGCTGCTGCTCCGAAATCGCTCGATCCCGGGGTGCCGAGGGAAGAGTCGGCGGCTGCACGTTCTGGGCCAGCGCCGGGGTCGCCGTCAAAGCCGCCGCGATCAACAGGGTCCGCAGTGTCATCGGGATCTCCTTTGGAGGTAGTGTCAACCACAGCAAGACGCCGCCGGTGGCCGGACTTGTCGCGAGATTGGGAAAATGCTGGTGCCGTGCGAACCAGTTCGGCGGGCGCAGGACGAGGCACGGCGGAAGGTGGCGGCGTACACTCTCCTTATACGGCCTCGTAGCTCAGTTGGATCAGAGCACCGTGCTTCGAACGCGGGGGTCGCAGGTTCGAGCCCTGCCGAGGTCGTTTCAGGGAGGGGCCCTCCCGGGTCCTTCTACTTGGCCTTCCGGGCCGCCAGAATCGCCTCGATCAGCCCCTCCGGGGGCTTCGGCGGTTCTCTCTTCTGCGGGCAGCACTCGTGCGTCAGGGCCACCGTTTCGCGGTAGGAATCGAGAAACTTCACGCAGCACGGGCACTTGGACAGATGAGCCTCAAAGACCTCACGCTGCGCGGCGGGCAGCTCGCGGTCCAGGTACTGCATCAGAAACTCGATCACTTCGCGGCAGTTCATGATTCGCCCTCGCGGAAGTGGGGGTCCAGCAGGCTCCGAAGCGCCAAGCGTGCACGGTGGAGGCGGGTTTTCACAGCGGCTTCGGACAGCTCCAACGCCGCGGCGACATCCGCGGTACTCAGCCCTTCGATGTCGCGCAGCACGAGCACGGTACGAAAGTCATCCGGAAGTTGCTCCACAGAACTCCTCACGAGTGCGATCGTCTCTTGATCGTGCCCCGGGCTCGCCCAGCGGGCGGGCGGGGCCGAAGGTCGACCGGAATCGTCGAACGCGGGCAGGATGTCATCAAGGCTCTGGGCCGGACGTCGTCGTCGCGTCCGCAGCTTCATGAGGCTCGCGTTCACCGTCACCTGGTGGAGCCAGGTCATCAGCTTCGAATCGCCCGCGAATGTGGCGAGGTTCTTGAACGCCGAGGTGTACGCGTCCTGCACCGCGTCCATCGCGTCGTCCTCGTTCGCGAGGATCTGCCGAGCGACCGCCAGCAACTGCCCTGTCGCGCCCCGCACCAGGGCTTCGTAGGCCTGCTCGTCACCCGCTCGCAACTGGGCGAGAAACTCGGGCGATTCCATGGAGGCGACGCTCTGCATCGCTGAACTGTAGTCGCGAGACTCGCCCAGGCCCTCGCGGTCGAGGGCCGGGGCTTGAGCTGTGATCATCGGACTCACTGGGCCGTGAACCCGCCGTCGACGAGGAAGTCCTGACCGGTGACGAAGCTGGCGCCGTCGCTGAAGAGGAACAGCACCGGCTGCGCGATCTCCTCCGGCACGCCGACCCGGCCCATCGGGTGAGCCGCGTTCATCCATGCCATGATCTCCGGCTGCTTGTTGCCCGTGAAGCGATCGAGCATCGCCGTGTCTACGCCTCCGGGGGAGACCGTGTTCACGCGGATGTTGTTCTTCGCCACCTCCAACGCGGCGCACTTGGTCAGCCCGTTGACGGCGTGCTTGCTGGCCATATAGATGCCGGCTCCGGCCATCCCGATGCTGCCAGCGATCGAAGAGGTGTTCACGATGCTCCCGCCGCCGCCCTTGAGCATCGCGCGGATCTCGTGCTTCATGGAGAGCATCACGCCCAGCACGTTCACGTCGAACACCTTGCGATACTGCTCCGCCGTCGAGTCCTGGGTCTGCGTGCCCCCGTGCTCGATGCCGGCGTTGTTGAGCGCGAAGTCGAGTTTGCCGTTGAGCTTCACCGCGGTCTCCACCGCGTTCTGGATGTGGGCCTCGTCGGTGACGTCGCCCTGCACGAAGATCGCTTTCACGCCGTGCGCCGCGCCCGCGGCGACGGCCTCCTTCGCCACCTTCTCGCCCTCTTCACGCCGGCGACCCGTCAACACGACGTGGGTCCCTTCGCGAGCCAACGCGAGCACCGCCGCGCGGCCGATGCCGCTCGTTCCACCCGTCACCAACGCCACCTTGTTCTTCAAACCTTGCATGACATCTCCATTTCAACGGCCGCGGATGCCGACGTCCAACGACGGCACCGCTTCGATGCCGCGTGAGACGAGGAGATTCAGGATTTCTGCTTGCTGAACGAGACCGGTCACTTGCCGTCGTTCTTCGGCTCTTCAGTCGCGTTGGGATCCTTCCGGGCCAACAGCGAAGGCGCGCACGCCAGCCGGTACGCCACGATCGCGGAGTTGGTCGCCGACTGCATCAGGTACTCGGGGATCGCAAGGTCCAGCTTGTCGTGCTGGGTGTGCCAGCCGCGGCCGTAGTCGGCGCGGCCGACTTCGTCCCAAAAGAAGCCGGGCACGCCCACCCGCAAGAACGACGCGTGGTCGCTGCCGCCACCGCCCGTCTCGTTCTTCCCGCCCTTGCGGATGTTCACGTTCAGCGGCTTGTTGCTCACCGAGTCGAAGAACTGGTTGTTCGTCGGCGCCGTCGCCGCGGCGAGGTAGTCCACCTGCCAATCGGGAGCGCCGAGGCCACCCTGATAGTTGGTGCCCCCGTCGTCGACGAAGCACGCGGTAATCTGCGGCCACTTGCTCTCGTTGGCCTCGACCCACTCGCGTGAACCCAGCAGGCCCTGCTCCTCGCCGGTCCAGTTGGCGAAGATGATCGTGCGCTTTGGCTTCGCGCCCGCGGCCATCAGGAGGCGAGCCGCTTCGAGCGTCACCGCGGAGCCCGTGCCGTTGTCGGTGCACCCCTCGGAGCCCGGGCCGTCCCAGCTATCCAGGTGCGCGGAGATGATGACGTA
>JBMOHX010000099.1:0-11398 GCA_049317625.1 Phycisphaerales bacterium | reverse complement strand
GGCCAGCGGTGGTCTCGACGGATTCAAGCTTCGAGATCACGTCGGCGCCGTCGATCGCCTGCGCGAAGGCACAGTACGAACCGTCGAGGAAGGACGTTCCCTCGCGGCTGAAGCAAAGGAAGAACTGCGACCCGTTGCTGTTGGGGTCTCCGGAGCGTGCCATCGAGAGGACACCGAAGTCGTGAGGGAGTTTGCTCTCTTCGAGATCGATGCAGAACCCGGGGCCGCCCATGCCGGTGCCGGTGGGATCGCCGCACTGGGCCATGAACCCCTTCTTGCCTTCCTGGGGCCCGATGATGCGGTGGAAGACCACGTCCTCGTAGAGGCCGCCGGAGATCAACTGCATCGAGTTCCAGCATGTGTTGGGGGCCTGATCCGGGCGGTAGCGGAAGGTGACCGTTCCGAGCGTGGTCTCCATGACCGCGTACTTCTCGACGTACGCGCGGTACCCGGAGATCATGCCGCGCTTGGGCATGAAGCGGGGGCGACCGGTCTGCTGGTCTAACTGAGCGGGCATCGCGTCGGTCAACGGTTGCAGGACCACGGGCGCGCCGACTTTGCGGTCGCCGACCTTGAGCTGGGCGTAGCGGACCGTCGTTGACTTCTGGCTCCAGAGGTCGGGGAACAACGCCGCGAGATTCACACCGCCGGCCACCACTGACGCGGACATCGCGGGCTCGGTGGTTCCGGTGTTGTAGACGTCGATCTTGGCCTCACCGGTCGCGCCCTGCGGGACGGTGACCTGCATGGGGATCGGGCGGTCGTTGCCGTAATAGAGGCGATCGGGGACGAGCTGAGCGGTGGCGACCTGAGCGGCGGCGGCCGCGACGATGAGGACTGCCTGCGTGCGCATGTGATGGTTCTCCGTGTACGCGAAAGCGCACGAGTGTAGGGACCCGATCCGGCGGATTGGTTCCCAAACCGCGAAGCATGATGTTGAGGGGTTATGGCCGGATCAGTGGCCGTCGGCGTTCGCGCTGGCGTCGAACAATCGCCACGCCTCGTTGACAGCTGAAGCCATCTCGGCGGGGTTTGCCGAATCCTTGTCGACCGGGAGGAGTTCGCTGAGGCGGCCGGTGAAATCGGAGTACCAATGGACGGTCAGATCGGCTCGGAAGAAGCTGACACCGTTTCGATGGTTGTAATCGGAGAGCTCACGCATGCCGTCTGCGATCAGCGAGGAGTGGCCCGGATCGATGTTGTACAAGTTGAAGGTCTGCGGAGCAGCGGTGCCCGGTGACGCGTTTCGACTCGGACCGGCTCCACGGAAGTGATAGTTGGAGGTCAGCTCGACTTCGGGGTCGTTCCATTGGCGGACCATTTCGGAATACTTGTACTGTCCTCTGTGGGAGGGGCAGAAGAAGATCTTCGGCGCGGAGAGGTAGTCCTCGTGGTAGAGCAGCCCCATGCCGTCCCAACCCTCGCTCTCATTCACCGACCAACGCTGATCGGAGGCGACGCGAAGGGTCAACATGTTCTGTGGCGCGGGGGCCTCTCGGGGGCCGTACCGGGACTCGTTCAGGAACTGGCTCGCGGGAAGGTGGCCCTGATGATCATCGGCGAACATCACGATGCCGAGACCGATCTGACGGACGTTCGACTGGCACACCACGCGGCGAGCGGATTCCTGGATGCCGCCGATGCTCGGAAGGAGAATCGAGATCAGCACCGCGATGACGGTCATCGAAACGAGCACGTCGACAAGCGTGAATCCCCGCGCGCCGGCCGCGCGCGGATGACCGCTTTCTCTCTGTGCATGTCTTTCGCTCGACACCCCGCACACCCCTTTCGCGGCGACGAGTTCCGCCGCACCCCGGGCCAGAGTACAAGATCGGACGAAGATCCGCAAGAGATTCTGTTCAGGTTCTGCTTCCGCGACAATCTCGGACCAACCCGATTGGTATACGTTCCAATCCCGATCTTTGTGCGAACGAGCGCGTCGCGATTTCGAAGGAGCCCGCTTGCGGCCGGATCGAGGATCGCGTAATTTGTGGTTCAATCGGCATCCGTTGGACCGCGAGAGCGTATTGAACGTCGTGCAGGGGGGTGGATTGGAGTCGTCTTTCACCCGCGGTGTTCGGTTTGTGCAAGGCCCTTGGATCGGGCAATCATGAGCGGCAGAAAAGACCAATCCGAGAGTCGAGCTCTCGCTGACTCTTCGCTGATGCGGCGTGTTTCCTCAAACGAGGAGGCAGCGATCGCAGAGCTCTACGACCGCTTCGGTTCGCTGGTGTTCCGAATGGCGTTTCAGTGCCTACCCAGCCGAGCCGAGGCCGAGGACGCGGTGCAGGAGATCTTCATCCGCCTCTGGCGAACCGCGGGGAAGTACGACCAGGATCGATCAGCCTTGGTGACCTGGGTGATGCTGATTTCGAGGCGTTATTTGGTAGACAAGCTCAGGCGCAACAAAGTGCGTCCGCGGCCGAGTTCACTCGATGTGCCGCAAGCCCCGATGGTCCCCGCGGGTTCGACCGGGACAGGCCGGATGGACAGGGACGAACGGTTAGAGGTTCTGATGCAGCGGATCGCGATGCTGCCTTCGCTGCAACAGGTTGTCGTGACGAGAGCGTATCTTGGAGGACAGACGCTTCGGCAGATCGCGGACGAAACGGGGAACCCCCTCGGGACCGTCAAGTCCGCCTTGAGCCGAGCGCTGGTGCGGTTGCGAGAGAGAAGTGGTGAGGAGTTTGCTGTATGACGGTCCGTGAGTTACTCGAAAACGCCCACTTGGATGCCCTCGGGCTCCTCGATGAAGACGAGCGAGCCGCGTTCGAGAAAGCGTTTCGCTCCGCCCCCGGCCCTGTCCGGGCGCAGATCCGCGACGAACAATCCCGGTGGGCACGCATGGAATCGTGCCTCCCGCGGATCGAGCCCGGCGACGATCTCCGCGAGCGGGTGCTCGCCGCGATCCGATCTGAGGTCGAGCTGGAAACCGCTTCCGAAGCCCTCATCGCGCTGACGCCCGGCGAGCTCGATGGGTCGGGGCCGCTCTCCGGCGAGGTCGAATCGATGCGGCGACGCAAGGTGCCGGCCTTCTGGCAGGGCGCTGCCATCGCGATGTTCAGCGTTTCGATCGTTCTGGGCGGCGCGTTTGTCATGCTCCTTCGTGACTACAGCGCCATGGCGAGCCAGTCCCGCGACGGCAAGTGGCTCGAGCAGGCTTTGGCGCTCGCCCGCAAAGGCCAGACTCTGAGCGATGTCCTTGTCGACCCTTCGGCTGAGAAGCACGCGCTCACCAGCGCCATGGAAGGGTGCACCGGCGCGCTCTGGACGCACCCCAACTGGGAAAACAGCGCGATCCTCTTCACCGAGGGGCTCAAGGCGCCGCAAGGGACCTCCTACCGCGTCATCGCGATCACCGAAGGCTCCAAGGATCCCGTCGTCATCGCCGCGGACATCCAACCCAATGGCAGCCTCCAGCAGTTCCGGCTCACGTTGCCGAAGCTCCCCGCGGGCACCAAGCTCGCCGTGGTCCCCGTCACCAACGGTGCCGACGGCGATCCGGTGCTGACCTACACCATCCGCAGCGCCTGATTCGGGTCTGATGACCCACCACAGGGCGACCCTCCAACACATCCGCTCTCTCCGCGGGGCGATCCTTCAGGATCGCCCCGCTTTCGTTGCACTCTCGGCGGCGTCCACGCTACGCTCCGGTTCGCTCCCACCTCCTCACGCCGGAACCGCACCTATGGCGATTCGCCTCCCGCTCCCCGTGCTCTCCGACCGATTCCGCTCCGCTACGCCCTACGAGGCGAAAGAAAAGTGCGGGGTCTTCGGAGTCTGGAACGCGCCCGGCGCTGCGCGCCTCACCTATCTGGGGCTCTACGCGCAGCAACATCGGGGACAGGAATCCGCGGGGATCGCTGTCAGCAACGGGCGCACGCTCACCGGCATCACAGGAATGGGCCTGGTCGCGGAGATCTTCCAGAACCACGATATCGAGCAGCTCGAGCGCGCCGGGGGCAAGGGCGCGATCGGTCACAACCGCTACTCGACCGCGGGTGGATCGCTCAGTTGCAACGCCCAGCCGCTGCTGGAGAACTTTATCGGTGGTCAGGTCGCCCTCGCCCACAACGGGAACCTCATCAACGCGGACGTGCTCCGGAACCGCTTCGAGCAGGCCGGGCACCTCTTCCACACCACCAGCGACACCGAGGTCATCGTTCACTTGCTCGCGTCGCCACCTCAGCAACGCTCTCCCGACCCGGTCGCGGAAACGCTCCGTCACCTGCAGGGCGCGTTCAGCCTCCTCTTCCTTTTCCCCGACCGCATCGAGGCCGCCCGTGACCCCTGGGGCTGGCGTCCCCTCAGCATCGGGAAGCTCCCCGACGGCTCGCTCGTCGCGGCGAGCGAGACGGTCGCGTTCGATGTCATCGGCGCCGAGGTCATCCGCGAGGTCGCGCCCGGCGAGATCGTGACGCTCAGCGACGCGGGCATCACTTCCCGTCGTTTCGCCGCGCCCGCTGAGCGCCTCGCGCAGTGCGTCTTCGAGCACGTGTACTTCGCCAACCCCGCGAGCGTGGTCTTCGGACAAAACGTCCAGCGCACCCGCGAACGACTCGGCGAGCGCCTCGCGGCCGAGGCCCCTGTCTCCGCCGATTGCATTGTTCCGATGCCCGACTCGGGCCGTTCCGCGGCCCTGGGCTACTCACGGGCGAGCGGCATCCAGTACCGGGAGGCGATCGTGCCAAACCGCTACGTCGGTCGCACGTTCATCAAGCCGACCCAGGACCAGCGGCAGAGCGCCGTCCGATTGAAGCTCAACATCATCTCCGAACTCGTCCGCGGGAAACGCATCGTCGTGGTCGACGACTCGATCGTCCGCGGCACAACGACCAAGGCCAAGATGGACCAGCTCCGCCTGGCCGGCGCGAAGGAGATCCACCTCCGCATCTCGTGCCCACCGATCAGGCACCCTTGCTTCTTCGGCGTGGACTTCGCCGAGCGCAGCCAACTCGTCGCCAACGGCCGCACGGTCGACGAGATCCGCGCATTCCTCGGTGTGGATTCGCTCCACTACCTCTCGCTCGAAGGCTTGGTCGGCTGCATGAACAGCCCCGCGGCGGACTACTGCACCGCGTGCTTCTCCGGGGAGTACCGGCTGGACCCCGAGCACCCGCAGAGCGACTACCACATCGAGAGCAACCAGCTGACGATGTTCTGAGCCGACGCCGGGAAGAGCCGGGTCTTCCTACGCCCGCGCCAGCTCTTCGCTCAACACCCGCAGGCCCTCTTCGAGCTTGTGCATCGGGGTCGCGTAGCTGATGCGGAAATGGGTATCACGCGACGAGAAGGTCTTCCCGGGTACGACGAGCACGTTGCGCTCGAGGGCCCGCTCGAAGAACTGCGTCGCCGTGATCCCGAGTCGCTCGGGTACCTTGACGAATGCGTAGAACGCGCCGCCGGGGAAGGGCACTTCTGTGTGCTTCCCCAGCCGCTGCACCACCAGGTCGCGCCGCTTCTGATAGTCGTCCACCATGGGCGAGAGGTCTTCGCTCAACGCCGCCGCCGCGCCGTACTGGAGCGGCGTCGGCGCGCACACGTACATGTACTGCTGCAGCTTGATCATCTCCGCGAGGAGCGCCTTCGGGCCCGCGGCGTAGCCGAGTCTCCACCCCGTCACTCCGTAACTCTTACCGAAACCTCGGATGACAAGGCAGTTCTCGTGTGAGCCGGCGAATCGTGCGGGGCTGGGGCAGCGGGTGAGCGAGGGATCGTTGATCGCGGCGTCGTCGCGGGTCTCGCGGAACGCGAACTCCTCGTAAATCTCGTCGGAGATCAGAATGATCCCTCGTTCCCGGCAGAGCTCGAGCAGTTCCTTGCATTCGGCGCGGGGCGTCACGACGCCGGCGGGGTTGCTGGGGGAGCAGAGCAGCACGGCCTTGGTGCGCGCGGTGATGAGAGGCTTGACGCGCGCGGCGGTCATCTTGAAGTCGGGGTAGGTGTCGCAGGGCACCGCCTTGGCGCCGCAGATCTCCGCCATGTGCGGGTAGAGCACGAACCACGGGTCGGGGATGATGATCTCGTCGCCGGGGTTGAGGATCGACATGCACGCGAGGATCAACCCGCCCGAGGTGCCCGACGTCACCATCACGTTCGTGGCGGCCGCATCGCCCGTGACGTCCCAATCGAGGTCGCGCTTCAGGTGCGCGGCGAGCGGCTCGAGCAACTGCGGGATTCCACGCGTGGGCGTGTAGCCGTTCTGCTCGTTCATGATCGCGGCGACCGCCGCGGCCTTGATCGAAGCGGGCACCGGGAAGTCGGGCTGGCCGATCGAGAGATTGACGGGGTCTTTGAGCTTCGCGCCCAGGTCGAAGACCTTGCGGATGCCGGAGCCGTTGATCGTCGAAGCGCGGTGGCTGACCAAAGAGGCGATGTTCATGCGACCCTTACTCCCCGATCCTTCGGCGCGTTTCAAAGGAAACGCCCCCTCGATTATTGGAGGGGGCGTCGTGAACTGATCGCGATATCCGCAGGGCGGACCGATTTACTTGGTCGGCATCAGCGTCTTGGGGATGCCGAGAGCCTTGTCCTTCTTCGGATCGAACTTCTTCTCGGCGCTCATCTTCTCGATGCGCTCGGCGCGGGTCATGACGGAGCGCTTACCGGAGAGCGAGGCGGCGATTTTCAGCGAACGGTCGAGGCTCATGGCTGCTTCCCTTTGCTCCCGCGGCACTGCGCGGCGATCAGTCGTACTTGGCCCACATCGTCTTCGCGAAGTTCGAGACGCCGCGGTGATCCTTCTGCCACAGCGCGCCAGCCTTCGCCACCGCCGCCTCAAGGTTCGTCTTTTTCGTGACGCCCTTGCGGTATTCGTCGGAGGTGAGCCCCGGGAGCGCGTACACCATGTACTGCCGGCCCGGGTTGGGATTGTTGGCAACACCCGGGCGGGATTCAACTGCCACCGCAAAGGCCTGCACCGAGTTCGTGGCCAGGAAGTCCACCGCGGCCTGCGCGTCCTCGCGTCCGAAGGTACCGAGAACCAAGTAGTTGAGGCCCTTCTCCCGCGGGTCGCCCCGCAGGACGCCCTTGGGGGTGAGCGATTCGGAGGCCGACGGGGGAGGGTTGGGTGAAGGAGCCGGATCCCGGTTCGGCGCGGGCTGGGGAGTCGATGGTTCGGTCGGCGTACGGTCTTCTGACCCTGGATCCCTCACCGAATCGAGGCGGCTCGCGAGCTCCGCGGTGTCGCGTTCTCCCTCTCGTCTGCCGAGCGAGTAACCGAGGCTGTACGCGCCGAAGAGCAGAAGGCCGACCATCGCGATGGCGATCCCCAGCGCGAGTCTCGAAACCCGCAGGTCCGGTCCGACGGCCCAGTCTGCCGCGAGCGCGGGGGGCGGCGCTTCGAGTGTTTCCGACGGGGGGATGCTCCCCGGGACGGCGACTTCACGGACGGCGGGCGCAGCGGGCTGGAGCTGAACGCGAACGGTCGGCTTGGGCGGCGTCTGCCCCTGTGACCGGAGCGAGTTGTGCCGGTCGCTCAGGAGGTCGAAGAGCGGAGTTGGGCGGCGAGGGCCCGGAGACATGGTGGTAGTGTATCGGCCCCAATGAGGCGGGCGGCGTACACTACGCCCGCTATGCCAATCCGCGAAGAGGACGTCCTTCGAGTCGAAACCCGCCCGATGACCCGGGCCGAGTCGGTCTACTTGCCGGAGATCGTCAAGGGCTTCGGTACCACGCTCCGCCACTTCTTCTCTTCGTTCGGCCAGGGACGGACCAGCCGGGCGATGCAGTACCCGGAGGTGCGGAGAGAAGACCTGCCGATCGAGCAGGGGGGCAGCAATGCCAGCAACTTCCGGGGCGTGCACAGACTGAACCGGGACGAAGCCGGCCGGGTCAAGTGCGTGGCGTGCATGATGTGCCCCACGATCTGCCCGGCACGGTGCATCCATATCCAGGCGGGGGAGTCCCCGTGGGACGACCGAGAAAAGTACCCGGTCAAGTTTGAGATCGACGAGCTGCGGTGCATCTACTGCGGGATGTGCGAGGAGGCCTGCCCGGTCGATGCGATCGAGCTGACCACCGAGTACGACATCGTCGGCCGTTCGCGTCAGGAGATGATCTTCGACAAGGAGAAGCTCCTCCATGTCTACGACGTGACCATCAATAAGAAGCCGATGTAAGCCGGAGCCTCTTCCGACGCCGACCAACCCCCGCACAGCGGGGGTTTTTTATTTGTCCCACGGGGCCCCGGGCCGCATTCGACAGATTTTCTCCCCACTTTACTGGCACTCTCTTGCCCATGGGGCACATTCACGACGGAAGGCTCGCGTTGCGCGGACGGCGCATTCTCGTTCACCGTCTGGGCGTGCCTTTGTTCGAATGTCCCCGCACCGTTTTGAGCGAGCGGTGCACTGAGGAAGGAGAAACCTCCAGATGCGTTGTTTCATCATGGGGTGCTCGGCTCTCGCCATCGCGGCGGGCAGCTCGCATGCCGCACTTTTCAGCTTTGCTTCGGACCGCAACCAGGATGGTCCGACGTTCTCGGCTCTCGCCGTGAACGCCATCAGCGACGGTCGCTCGCTTGACGCCAACGGCGTCATCTCGGTCGACTTCTTGGCTGACCGCGACAACGACGGCCCCGGTGCCGCTCAGTCCGTCGAGGCTCAGTTCGAGTTCGCTGCCAACATCACCAGCTATCAGGTTGTGGCCTTCGGTGGTCAGTTCATCCACAACTTCACGATCTCTGGCGCGTTCAACATCGTTCAGCCCGGCGCTCAGCCGACGGTGATCTTCCACGCGATGTTCAACAACGCCTTGTTCTCCTCGTTCTCGAACTCGGCGAACCAGCTCGGTCGCTCGGCCCAGATCCAGGCCAACGACCAGGCTGACCCCTCGCTGATGTTCGCGACCGGCGGCGTTCTCGCCGACATCGACGTGAGCGACCAGCGTGACTTCGCGTTCTCTCTCTCGAACGTGCAGCTCGCCAACGGCAACCGCGTCCCCGTCTCCGCCAACGGCATCACCGCCGTTCCGTGGTCGGCCGAAGGCAGCTTCTCTGCCTCCGCCATCCCCGCCCCCGGCGTCCTCGCCCTCGGCGGTCTCGGCCTCATCGCGACGGCTCGCCGCCGCCGCGCCTAAGCCTCGATCGAGCCCCAAAGGGCTCCGAATAAATCTCTCCACCGCCGCGGCCTTCCCGCGGCGGTTCTTCTTTTTACCCGCGGACAACCGCACGCAGTTCGTCCGCGAGTTTGACGGCGGCGCCGCGGACCGACTCGAACCACTCGGTCTCGCCCTTCGCGTAGATGACCGACCGAGACGCCGTGACCAGCACGCCCCCGCGGTCGGGCCGCAGCATGCCCCTGATGTCCTCCGCGGTCCCACCCTGCGCGCCGTATCCGGGGACGAGGAAGTACTGGTCCGGCATCCGCTCGCGCAGCTCACGGGCCTCCGCGGACTTGGTGGCCCCCACCACCGCCCCCACCGCGCTCATGCCGCACGCCCCTCGCACCGCCGCGCCGATCGACGCGACCTGATCGGCCATCGCCTGCGCCACCGTGCGTCCGTCCGCGAGCACCTGGGCCTGAAGCTCGTCGCTGTCGGGGTTGCTGGTCCGCACGAGGACGAAGACCCCGAGGTTCCGCTCCAGGAACGGCGCGATGCCGCTGCGACCCAAGTACCCGTTCACCGTCACGCTCTGGGCACCCAACCGGACCGCGGCCGCGGCGTAATGGGCGCTGGTGGTCCCGATGTCCCCGCGCTTCGCGTCCCACACCACAACCATCCCGAGGCGAACCGCCTCCGCGACGATCTCCTCGAGCACAGAGACCCCGGCCGCTCCGTACCTCTCGAAGCACGCGGATTGCGGCTTGAGCGCGGGGACGACCCCGGCCACCGCCCGCACCACGCCGTGCGAGAACTCGCGGATCGCGGCGAGCGGCTCGTGGTGGGTCGCTCGGACCGCCTGCGGCAGGTTCTCGAGGACCGGGTCCAGCCCCACGCAGGCCGGGCTCCCGTGCCTGCGGATCGCGTCGGTCAGAACATCGGCGAAGTTGGTGTTCATCCGGCCAGCATAGCCTTCCCCGTGGAGACTCCCAAGCAACTCGACCTCAAGAAGGACCGGGGCCTGACCATCGAATGGACGGACGGCTCCACCTCGTACTACTCGATCGCGTACCTCCGCAAGATGTCGCCGAGCGCGGACATGCGCAACCTGCGGGAGGAGATGAAGAAGAACCCGCTCACCGTGCTGCCCTCGGGGCCTTCGAGGGGCGCGGCGATCGTCGCGGAGTCGGCCGAGCTCGTCGGCAACTACGCCATCAAGATCGTCTTCAGCGACGGGCACTCGACAGGGTTGTACTCGTGGGCCTATCTCCGCGAGATCGACCCGAACCGCGCGCAAGAGCCCGGCTCACCGCCGCGGGGTGCCCCGGTGTCGAAAGACGACTGACTACTCGACGCTCGCACGGATCGCGCCGGACCACACGATCGCGCGCCGCACGTGCTCCACGAACTCCGGCTCCGTGTAGCTCTCCTTGGTGTGCCCCAGCGCCGTGTAGAACACCCGTGATCCCTTGAACTCGTGCCACCACGCGACCGGATGATCGCCCTTCATCGTCCCGCCCTGGTATGACGCTTCGTTCAGCATGAGCACGCGGTGCACGCCCGCGCGCGGCGCCTCGCGGAAACAGTACCACTCGTCCTTGCGGCGCCAGACCGCGGGAAGATGCTCGGTGGTGACGTGCCGCGGCTCGACGACGGAGATGTCCGCGTCCTGGATCGCGGGGTGCTGCTTGAAGTACGCCCCCACCAGTTCGCCGTAGAAGGGCCAGTCGTACTCGGTGTCGCTCGCGGCGTGGACGCCCACGTAGCCGCGTCCCTTGCCGATGTACCGCTCGAACGCTCCCTGCTGCTCGGGGTTCAGCACGTCGCCGGTGGTGCTGAGAAACACCACGCAGGCACAGCGACCGAGGTTCTCGTCAGTGAACAGACCGGAATCTTCGGTCGCGACCACCTCGAACCCGTTCGAGTCGCCCAGCGCCTTGATCATCGCGATCCCATCGGGGATCGAGTCGTGGCGGAACCCCGCGGTCTTGCTGAACACCATGACCACCGGCAGCCCCAGCGCCGGGGCGGTGAACTGCTTGACTCCCGCGGACGTGGCCCCCTCGGGCGCCGGCGTGCGGAGCTTCGTGGCATCGAGCACCGCGAAGTCCTTCTCGCCCGGGGCCTTCATCTCAACTTCAGCGCCTGCTCCCCCTGGGCCTCGAACATCAGCACCTTGATCGCCCGGACGCCCGCCTTCAGGTTCACCGAACCTGTGCGCGCGGTCGCGGCGTGCAAACCGTCGTGGCGCACGACCGGTCGCCCATCAACGAACAGGATCGCGCCGTCGTCGGAGGTCAGCCGGAACTCGTAAGCCCCTTGCGTCTTGACCTCGAACGAGGCGGTGACGACGGCG
>JBMOHX010000098.1:0-11453 GCA_049317625.1 Phycisphaerales bacterium | reverse complement strand
GCGCTGAAGCCGTACCTCTTCGCCAAGCCCGCGCCCGCGCCGCCCGGCGCGATGGGCGTCCATCCCGCGCCCGGCGACGGCGCGGCCAAGGCCGCCGCGGATCTGTGCGAGCGGGCGCGCCTTACGGGTGATCGTTCGATGCTGCTGCGGTTTCTCCGGGCCCGGCGCCGGGGTTGAAGTCATCGCCGCGGGTTCGCGGCAGAAGGAGGCTTGAAGCATGGGATTCTCAGGAAAGGCAACGTTCGGCGCGGGCGTGGAACTCCCGGAGCTGGCCGAGGACGTGACGGACATCGTGTCGGTGGTCTCGCCCTTCGAGACCCCGTTCCTGGACCACATCGGGGACAGCGCCCGGTCGGCCCAGAGCACGGTGCACGAGTGGCTGGAGGACACGCTGCTCATCAACTTCGACTCGATCAACCAGTCGACGTTCACCCCCAACCCCACAGACGCGACGTCGATCACGGTCTTCAACGGGACCCGTTTCCAGCCGGGGGACCTCGTCAAGCCGGGCAACACCCAGGAGGTGATGCTGGTCGTCGCGGTCGCGGGCAACGTGATCACGGTCACGCGCCGGTACGGGAGCACGCCCGGCTCGGCGCTGGCCAACCTCATGAAGCTCAACATCCTCGGCAACGCGGCGTTCGAGGGCGCCGACGCATCAAACGCGCGGTTCACCTCGCGGATGCGCCGCCAGAACTACACACAGATCTTCAGCGCCACGTGCGAGGTCACGGACACCATGAAGGCGGTGCGGACCCACGGCGTGGAGGACGAGCTCGACTACCAGAAGCAGGAACGCCTCCGCGAGCTGCTTCGTGACCTCGAGAACTGCGTCATCAACGGCGCCGCGCCGACCGCGAACCCGCAGGGTTCGCCCACGACCCGCCGCTCGATGAACGGCATCCTCAAGCTTCTGAGCACCAACCAGTTCGTCCCCGGTGCTTCGGGCTTCCCGCCGGGCGGCGGCGCGGGAACGGACCTCAACGAGCCCGTGCTCAACGCCGCGCTCCGCGCGATCTGGGAGCAGTCGAGCGGGCGCGTGGACACGATCCTGGTGAACGGGGCCCAGAAGCGGCGCATCAACCAGTTCATCTCCACGGCGCAGCGCAACTTCGCGCCCGACGACAAGCGCATCAGCGAGATCGTCAGCGTGTACGAGTCAGACTTCGGCGTCTGCCGCGTGCTGCTCAGCCGCTGGGTGCCCGCGGACACCCTGCTGCTGCTGGACTCCTCCCGCGTCGGCGTGATGCCGCTGGCGGGGCGCGAGTTCCAGTTCCGCTCGCTCGCGAAAACCGGGGACGCCACCGCGGGCCAGCTGGTCGGCGAGTACACCCTCGAGCTGCGCAACGAGAACGCCCACGGCGTGGTCCGCGGGCTCTCGACAACCTGACCGAGCGCGACGCCGCCCAGCGCGGCCCGCGCGAAGCGCCTCTCCGTGGGGCCCTTCGCGCCAGCCGCGTGATCAAGGAGACGAACATGTACACCGACGACAGGGACCTGCTGCGATTCGCACCCACGATCTTCAGAGACGCCGCATGGCTCGGCCAGCGCCTGTTCCGCGGGAATGTCTCGGTTGCCGGCGCGGTGCTGACCGCGCCGGCGGACGTGAACTTCGCCGCCGCCGGCGTACGGCCGGGCGGCGTGGTGGTCGTCGCGTCCGCCTCATACGAGATCATCTCGGTCTCGGGGAACAAACTCACTATCTCGCGCCCGCGAGCCTCGCGCGCCGACCCGATCATCCCACCAACACCAGCAGCGGGCGTGGAGGCCATCATCCACACCTTCCGCCCGCAGATCGCGGCGGTGGAACCCTCCGTGTTGCGTGACGCTGGTCTCGACGCCGCGGGCGCGCCGGCGAAGGTGCTAAACCCCGACGATCTCTCGGAAGTCGTGAGCCTCCGAGCGATCCTGCTGATCTGCGCGACCGCGGGCGAGGGGGGCGCAGGCACCGACTGGGAGCGCCGTCGCTTGGAGTACTACCTGTCGTTGGAGCACCGCGCGACCCGCTCGGTGAGCGTGCTCCTCGATCTCAACGGAGACGGCATCGCGGAAGAGGTCCGCTCTCTGGTCTCGCTCCGCCTGGTCCGTGGCTAAGGGAGGTGCTTGTGCTGCTGCTCAAACCACTCGCGGTGACATTCGGGGGAGTTGCGTGGCGCGCCGTGAAGTCCGTCGCGGTCGCACGCACCGCGGTCCGCACGCTCGCGGAGCATGGCGACGGCGGACCCCACCCGGTCTTCGTCGACGTCCCGAGTCAGCGCACACGGATCACGATCACGAGCGAGCTCGGCGGGGAGGACCTTGCCCCGCCCGCGCTCGGCGCGTCCGCGACCATCGTGGTCCGGGTCGCGCGGGCGGGTACGGACGCTGGCCTGTGTGAGCTTCGCGCGCTCGTCGCGGTCCTGGGTGTGTCGTACCGACTGGGCCAAACGGCTGAGAGGGTGGTCGAGCTGGAAGCGGTCTCGTTGAACGGCGCGGCCGACCCGGTGGCGGTGGTGCCGCTGGACGAATAGGAGGTCTCGCGTGTCGTCATACAAAGGACAGAATCTCTTCGGGTCGGGGCCGCACCGCGTGCGCGTGGGGCCGCTGGGCGAGGTGGCCGTCGCCAACTACATCCTCGGCCGCTCCGGATCGGGGTCGACCCCGATCGGCCCCATCGAGCTCGACGTGGCGGTCGAAGGCCGGCTCGTCGCGGCGACGCTCGCCGAGCTGCGCGAGCTCGTGGACGCCATCGAGTCCCAGATCGTCTCGCCACCGGAACCGGGGGAGCTTCGCGATAATCACGGACGAACCTTCGAGGACATGAGCCTGATCACGTTCGAGCCCACCGGCCCCACGGATCGGGGTCGGTCCTGCTCCCTCGCGTACACCGTCGTCTTCCGGCGGTTCTCGACCGGCTGATGGTGCACCTGGGGGCATTGCCAAGTTCTTATGAGACGACGCGAGCCGGACTTTCTTGTTCCAACGGCTCGGTTTCGGAGAAAGTCGGGTCGCGGAAGGGCCGATCCCTGTGTGAGCCGGAACTTCAACGTCCGGAGGGAGCCTTGCCATGAGCGTGCTGACGCAGGAAAAAGAGCAGCTTGTTTCCGCGGCGATCCGCGAGATCAGCCACATCGCGACCCTTCCCGAGATCACGATGAAGATCGTGGAACTCGTGGAAGACCCCAAGTCCACCGCGCAGGACCTGCACAAGGTCATCTCGAACGATCCCGCGCTCTGCAGCCGGATCCTCAAGGTCGTGAACTCCTCGTTCTACGGCCTGCCCGGTCAGATCGGCTCCATCAACCGCGCCATCGTGATGCTCGGCCTCAACGCCGTGAAGAACATCGCCATCGCCGCGTCGCTCGCCAAGCTCTTCCGCGGCGGCGAACTCACCCCCACGTTCTCCGCGCGAGACCTGTGGACCCACAGCAACATCACCGCGGCCGCCGCGAAGCTCGTGGCCAACGCCCTCAAGCTGGGTCTCTCCGACGAGGCCTTCCTCGCGGGGCTGATCCATGACATCGGGCTCATGGTCGAGATGCAGTACGACCGCAACAAGCTGATCGACGTCTTCCGCGCCGTCTCCGCGGACACCAAGGGCGTGCCCGCCGTGGACATGATGCAGATCGAGCTCGAACAGTTCGGTGCGACGCACCAGGACTTCGGCGCGGGCCTGTGCGAGAAGTGGAAGTTCCCCAAGAGCTTCGCCCTCGTCACCGGCTTCCACCACCGCCCGCTCGAACTCGCCCCCGACAACCGCACGCTGACCTGCATCGTGTACGTCGCCGACCGCCTCGCCGCCGACACCGGGCAGGGCTTCCGCCAGGACCTGCTGACCACCGACATCGATGCGGCCGTCCGCGACGAGCTCAAGCTGACCGACGCCAAGATCCAGGAACTCCGCAACACGCTCACCACCAACCTGAAGGACCTCACGCAGCTCCTCGGTTGATCGCAGGACTCTCTCTTTCTCCCTCCGGGCGGCTGCGTGGAAACGTGCGGCCGCCCTTTCCTTTGCGCGGCGCGGTACGCTCGTGGCATGTCCTTCACCTACCGATCATCAGACGACCCGCTCCTCCGCGCCACGCCCGACCGCCTGGGCGAGGTGATGTCCTTCCACGCGGACCAGAAACCCCGAGAGAAGGTCCTGCTCTACGCGATGGTCTTCGCGCGCGCGCCCGAACGCGTGCTCGAGATCGGCGTGAGGTGGGGCGGCGGTTCGAAGATCATCCACGCCGCGCTGTCGGATCTCGGGCGCGGGACTCTGGTGGGGCTGGACCCCGAGCCGGTCTTGGAGTTCGACTGGTCGATCCTCGGCGACCGCGCAAAGCTGGTGACCGGCCGATCGCCGGAGGACCTGCCCCGCGCGAGCGAAGCGGCGGGTGGGCTCTTTGACTTCGTCTTCGTCGACGGCGATCACTCCTTCGAGGGGGTCACGTCGGACCTCAAGGCCATCCGATCGGTGCTCGCGCCGGGTGCCGTGGTGCTGCTGCACGACGCGTTCCACCCGCCCGTGGCTCGGGCTATCGCCGGGTCGGAGAGCATGGGCTACGCGCGGTGCGGGATCCTCGCGGACACGCGGAACAACGGGGTCCATGTGGAGAGCGGCAAGGTGATTCCCTATGGTGGAGTGGAGATGCTCCGCTGGGTTCCCCCGCAGGAGTAAGGCCCGCCTCGTGGCGGGTGGAGGACTTCGGCACCGCGCGGGACGCGCGACAGGAGACTCTCATGTTCGAATCCATCCGCGTCGTGCGTAAGGGTGTCAGCCCCGCGGTCGTGTTCGGTCACTATCAGGACGAAGAGCCGGACGCACAGACGCGCTCGCGGGCCAAGGCCCTCGGGTTCGCCGATGCGCTCAAGGCGGCCCGCGCGAGGCCCGAGGCCACGGGCGAGGCGGGCTCGGTCGGCGAGTCCTTCTCGGGCGAGACCCGCGTCATCGCGCTCGGGCTCGGCAAGCGCGACTCCTGCCGCAGCTCATGCCTGCGCCTGGTCGCGGCGAACCTCGGGCGGAAGCTCGCGGCCTCGAAGACCACCGCGGTGACGCTCGAGCTCTCGGGCGCGTTGCAGGTGGCGCGGCTCGACGAGCACGAGTGCGGGAGCTGCTTCGGCGAGGGTATCGGCCTGCTCGCCTGGGTGTGCGACGAGTTCCGCGGCACCGCGACGAAGAGCCCCAAGCGAACGAAGCTGGACCTGCGGTCCGAGTCCGCTGAGTTCTTGAACGGCGTCGAGCGCGGCCTCGCGCTCGCCGAGTCGACCAACATCGCCCGCACGCTCAGCCAGACGCCCCCGAACATCGCGACCCCGGCCTTCATGGCGCGGGCGGCGCAGAAGCTCGCGCGGGAGCTCGGCCTCAAGTGCACCGTGATGGAGGGCGATGCGCTCGAGCGCGAACGGATGGCCGGGCACCTCAATGTCGGCAAGGCCAGCGAGAACAAGCCCTGCATCGTGCGCCTCGAGTACACGCCCAAGGGCGGCGGCAAGGGCAAGCCGGCGGTGCTCATCGGCAAGACGATGTGCTACGACACCGGCGGCCTCTCGCTGAAAGTCAACAACGGCATGGTCGGCATGAAGCGCGACAAGGACGGCGGCTGCGCCGTGCTCGGCGCGATGCACGCCATCGCCACCGTCATCAAGCCCCGCCGCAAGGTGGTCGCCTTCCTCGCCGCGGCGGAGAACTCCATCTCCGACGAGGCCTACCGGCCCGACGACGTCATCACCTACCGCAACGGCGTGACCGTCGAAGTGACCAACACCGACGCGGAAGGCCGCTTGGTTCTCGCCGACGTGCTTTGCTGGGCGTGTGAGAAGGAAGGCCCGGCGTTCATCGTGGACATCGCCACCTTGACCGGCGGCGTCGTGATCGCGCTCGGCTCCTCGTTCGCCGGCATGTTCTGCGAGGACGACAAGCTCCGCGCGAAGGTGGAGGCCGCGTCCGCCGCGAGCGGCGAGCGCGTCTGGCGGCTCCCGATGCACGCCGAGTACCGCGACATGATGAAATCGCCCGTGGCCGACATCGTCAACAGCAACCCAAACCGCAAGGCGGCACCCGCGCAGGGCGCGGCGTTCCTCTCGTACTTCGTCGACGACAAGATCCCCTGGTGCCACCTCGACATCGCGGGCGTGCACGCCACAGAGAAGAACGCGGGCGCCTTCATCGAAGGCCCCACCGGCTGGGGCGTCCGCCTGATGGCCAACCTCGTCGACGAGTGATCGAGTCCGCGCGGTCGTTCTCTACCTCGACCTGCGACGCCGGCGACCACCGGCGATCGCGCACGCGCCGATCGCCGCGAGCAAACCGCCGGGCGCGGGAATCACGCGCTCGACGTGAACGTTGTCGATGCCCCACGACTCATCGGAGAGGGCCTGAAGACCCTCGCCGCGGAAGGTGATCCGCGCCGTGTCGCCCTCGACGTCGAAGTCCGCGCTCAACCGCCACACCGCGTCGCGTGCGTAGACGCCCGCGTAGTAGCCCAGCGTGTTGTTCTCGACGGCGCCAGACCTGCCGGGCCAGTACCCACCGAGCAACGACTGGCCGTCGCCGGGATAGGACTGCACGCCCAGGCGCGTGTCCACGCTCCCGATGGCGAAGGTCGTGCGGAGCAACTCGGTGCTCAAGTCGTGCAGCACGACGAACGAGTCCGGGCCGGGCGCCTGGTTGCCGTCCCAGGTTCCGATGCCGTAGAAGTCAAAGTCCACGCGGTATGAGCCGGATGGCAAGCCCGTGAGCGAGAGCGTGACCGAGTCGTTGCCGAATCGGCCGAGGAATCGGCGGCCGGCGATGGGGGTCTGACCGATCAAGCCGGAGTTGAACCCAGGCGCGAGGCCGTTCTCGAAGTCGTGGGAGTAGACCGTTTGCGCGGACACTGCCGCCGCGCACGCTCCGACCCCCAGTGCGCAGAGCGCCCGGGCGATATGGTGAGCCACTTCCGTGCTCCTCTCTTCTGTTCTTGCGTCCCTGCGTTGCCCGCGATCCTCCGCGGGAGTTCCTCCATGTGCAATGTGCGCCGGGAGCGGGCGGTGTCAACCCCGAAGCGCAGATGTGCGGGCGGTGGTGAGGGCTGCGCGGTATGTGAGGGCGCGGCCTACTTCATCCTGACCATCGCGACCCCCGCCGCGATGACCAGCAGACCCAGCAGGCGGATCGGGGAAACGCGCTGAGGTTCGAAGCCCATCAGGCCGAAGTGGTCGATCGCCAGACCCGCCGCCATCTGTCCCGCGATCATCGCGGCGAAGTAGTTGCCCTGGCCCATGCGCGGGGAAAGGAAGATCGCCGCGGTGACCCAGGTCGCGCCGATCAGGCCGCCCAGCCACATCCACGCGGGTCCTTCGGAGAGCTTGGAGAGAGATGGGGGCGGGGCCTTCATCGCGACGGCGACGACGAGGGCGACGCAGAGGCCGACGGAGAAGTTCACGACGCTCCCGTGGAGCGGCGCGCCGGAGATCTCGCCGAACTTCTTGTTCACACCGGGTTGGAACGATGTGACCATCCCCACCAGCGTGGCGATGCCCAGGTGCGCGAGCGCGATGGTCGATGGCTTGCTCATGGCGTGATTAGCGGGCGGTCTCTCGCATAAGGCTGACAAACGAGCCCGCGGCGCTGAGCTGCGGGTCCGTCTCGTCGCCCGTGGGGACTCGGCGGTCGTACCCGCCGTCGGCGCGGAGGAGCCACGCGTGGCGGCGATCGGCCTGCATCACATCGAGGATGTGCAGCAGGCGGCGGCGCAGGTCTGTGTCGCGCACGGGCACCGCAGCTTCCACTCGATTCGACAGGTTGCGGTACATCCAGTCCGCGCTGGAGATGTACCAGTCGCCGTCCAGCGGATCGGCAGAGCCCGCGCCGAAATGGAACACGCGGCTGTGCTCGAGGAACCGTCCAATGACCGAGATCACCTGAATGTTCTCGCTCAGCCCCGGTACTCCCGGCTTGAGGCAGCAGAAGCCGCGGACGAACAGCGTGATCTTCACGCCCGCGTTGCTCGCCGCGTAGAGGCGGTCGGTGATGTCGCGGTCTTCCATCGAGTTGATCTTCGCGAAGATGCGGGCCGGCAGGCCGCGCCGCGCGTTCTCCATCTCGCGCTCGATCAACTGGTTGAACTTCTGCCGCATGTTGAACGGCGCGACCAGCAGCGTGTCGTACGACTGCGTCGCCGCGAGACCGGTGAGGTAGTTGAAGAGGTTCACGAGGTCTGAGGTCACCGCGGGGTCGCAGGTCAAGAGACCAAGGTCGGTGTAGAGCTGCGCGGTCTTGGGGTGGTAGTTTCCGGTGCCCAGGTGCGCGTAGCAGCGCAGCCCCTTGCTCTCGCGCCGCACCACGAGGCTGGTCTTGCAGTGCGTCTTCAGCCCGAGCACGCCGTACGCCACGTGTACACCGGCCTTCTCGAGCTGCCGCGCGAACCGCACGTTGCGGCCCTCGTCGAACCGCGCGCGGAGCTCGACCAGGCACGCCACCTGCTTGCCCTGCTCGGCCGCGCGCACCAGGTGCTCGATGAACGGCGAGTCGGGCGAGGTGCGGTAGAGCGTCTGCTTGATCGCGACAACATCGGGGTCGGCCGCGGCCGCGGCGATGAACCGCTCCACGCTCGCGGAGAAACTCTCGTACGGGTGGTGGACCAGGATGTCCTGGCGGCGCACCGCGGCGAAGAAGTTCGCCGGGGTGCGATCACCGGCGCTCTCGCTCGCGAGGCGGTGGGGGACCACCGGCTTCCACACCGGTTCCTTGAGGTCGGGGCGGTCGAGGTCGGCCAGCTCGGCCATCGCGGGGAAGTCCGCGTCGCTGGGTGTGGTGTACACGTCCTGCGGGTCGAGGTTCAGGTTGTCCTGCAGCCACCGCGACAGCGTGGAGGATGCGCCCTCCTCGACCTCGACGCGCACCGCGCGAGCGAACTTGCGCTGCTTGAGGTCGGCCTCGACGGACTGGAGAACGTTGTGGGCTTCGAGGTCGTCCTTCTGGATGCCCGCGGAGCGCGTGACGCGGAAGGCGGCCTGCTCGTGGATCACCATCCCGGGGAACAGGTTGCCGAGCTGCGAGCGGATGATGTCGCGCAGCAGCACGAACCTGCACTCGCGGTCAGTAGATCCCGGGAGCCGCACGAAGCGCCGGATGTTGGGGATCTTCAGCCGAGCGTGCTGCATCTCCGCGCCGCGGTCGCCCGTCGCGCGGTCGGACTGCGCGGTCTCCGCGTCACGAGGGTCCTGCGCGAGGATCGCGAGGTTGTCGGAGAGATTCGAGATGAACGGGAATCGGTGCGCGGGGTCCACCGCCAGCGGTGTCAGCGCGGGGAAGACGTTCTGCTCGTGCCAGTCGTTCGCCCAATCGCGCTCCCGCGGCGAGAGCTCCGACCACCGGAGCACGTGCACGCCCTCTGATGCCAGAGTGGGGCGGAGCTCCTCCGCCCAGATCCGCGCGGCCTCGGCCTGCAACTCCGCGGCGAGCTCGCGGATGCGCGAGAGCTGCTGGCGCGGCGTGAGGCCGTCGTGCTGCGCGCCGTCGATGCCCGCGTGCACCTGGCGTTTCACCAGGCCGACGCGCTTCATGTAGAACTCGTCGAGGTTGCTCGTGAAGATCGAGAGGAAACGGGATCGGTCCAGGAGCGGCACCCTTCGGTCCGCTGCCTGCGCCAGAACCCGTCGATTGAACTCGAGCCACGAGAGATCACGGTTGAAGAACCGGACTTCCGTGTCGACCGCCTGAGCCCGTGCCGGGCCTGCCTTATGTGGTGCCATAACTCCCGCCGCGCTGAAAGCCCGCCCGAAATCCCGGGTGGGAAGCCTACTCACGCCGCGGCCGCAGGCCCTTGTCCGCGGGCAATTTCGCGTGTTTGGTCGGTGTGAGGTCCGAAATCGCGACGGCGCAGGCCGCGCAGGCGGCGCGGACGGCTTCGGGAGTGGCTTGTTCGGCGCGTTCGTGCCGAATCGAGCGGATCGCCGGGGGGCCGCGATGTAGTTTCGGCATGGCCCCGACCGGCGCACGGAGCGTCGGCGCGGGCCGGGTGTCCTTGTGAGGAGAGTAGAAGATGAAGAACGTCGCGATTGCTCTTGGTTCGCTCGTGGCCCTGGCGGGTGTGGCCAATGCTCAGGTGTGGAACGAGGTCGGCGAGGCCGGCGATCTGCCGGGGAGCGATCAGGTCGTCGCGGGCTCGGGCCCGCTCCAGATCATCAACGGTTCGTTGCTCGCTGATGACGTCGACATGTACCGGATCCGGATCGACGACCCCAGCCTGTTCCTGGCCCAGCACACCGCGCCCAACTTCGACAGCCAGATGTGGCTGTTCCGCCCGGACGGCATGGGTGTCTCCTTCCGCGACGACGCCAACGGCCTCCGCGGCGCGGTGAGCGGCGCGTTCGTGCTCTCCGCGGGCGAGTACCTCCTCGCGATCTCGGGCTGGGACCGCGACGCGGTGGACAGCAACAACGCCCCCCTCTGGCTGGACACTCCGTTCGGCACCGAGCGCGCGCCCGACGGCGCGGGTGCCGCGAACCCGGTCGCGGGTTGGAGCGGCGCCGTGCCGGGCCGCGGCAACTACGAGATCGCGCTCCGCGGCGCGTCGTTCGTTCCGGCCCCGGGCGCGCTGGCGCTCGTGGGTCTGGGCGGCGTGATGGTCGGCCGCCGTCGGCGCGCCTGAGTTTCGCGCAGCAGAGTTGAACCCCTCCTTTGGCGCAGGCCGTCCCGATGCGGGGCGGCCTGCGTTTGTTGTGGGGAGTCAGAAGAGAGCGATTGCAGCGGGAGAGGCCGTGGCCTGCTGCCACTGGCGGAGACCCGGGCTCCCTGAAACGATTGCGTTGACGCTGCGCTTTGCCGCTCGCGAGGAGCGTCCGTGCGCCCTTCGTCGCAGTCACAGAGCGTGTGGGGTCAGGTCTTCGTTCTTATTCGTGGCCCAGTCTGGCAGAGCGCCCCGGCGAGGGCGCGGACCCAGACGCTACGGCTTCGGGGCTGTCTCTGCGGGCAGCTTGGCCTTCCACTCCGCGGCCTTGGCGTCGTACCCCTTGCCGGGCTCGGCGGCGTGCCACGCGGTGTAGAGATCGACGAGGGCTTGCACGCACTCGATGGTGTCCTTGTGCGTCGGGCCGCGGTCCTTGGCGGCGAGGTAGAGCGGATGAGCTTCGAGTAGGTTGGCCTCTGCGAGAGAGAATCGCTCGGCGTCGTAGCCGACGCCCGCGCGGGCGCGGGCGAAGCTGGTGAGGAAGGGAGCGAGTTGCGGAGCGTTTCGGCCGGTCAAGCTCTTTCGTGCCGCGGGCTCGTAGGCCATGAGGAGGTCGAGCGCTTCTTGGGGTTTGTGTTGATCAAGCTCGAGTCGAACTAACATAGAAACTGAATAGAGTGTCTGGGAATGCTCTTCGCCAAGCACGCGGCGGCGCTGCTCGAGGGCCTCGCGGTAGTACGGCTCGGCCTGTTCGAGCTTGCCCTGGGCTCGGAGAACTGCGCCCACGTTGCTGATGGATGTGAGCGTCTCCGAGTGCTCTGTCCCCAAAGCGCG
>JBMOHX010000097.1:0-11612 GCA_049317625.1 Phycisphaerales bacterium | reverse complement strand
ACGGGCTCCGTGGTGATCGTCAAGCAAGGCGAGAAACTCGCCACGCACCGAAAGCGGAGAATCTCCGGCGACTCGTTGGGGTAGAACGTGCGGATGACCGTGTCCGAGCCCGCGTTCAGCACCCACCCGACGTCTCGATGGTTGTGGTACACCCTCGAGCCAACCCGCCGCCAGCCGTCGTCGTTCTCGATCTCCCACACCCAACTCCACGGCTCGTTCCCCCCCGCGATCGCACGCAGCGTGATGTTCGAGTCTCGCGCGACGAGCGGGGTATCGGTGAACGCAGCCACCGTGGGAGGCGTGGTCGCGTCCGGGCTCCAGCGGCCGAAGGCTCGCGCGGCCCCGCCACCGACTTGGATTTCTCCGTCGTCGGTGGCGAGCAAACAACCCGAAACGAACGACGCAGAGGCTGTCATCTCGTTCGACACCGCAACCCATTCTTCGTTGATCAGCGCATGAAGTTTGCGGTCAATCAAGGCGAACACCCCGCCGGAGCCTGTCACCGTCATGCTGTACACCGGTTGCGTGCCGCGGGGAGCCATCGGGCTCCACTTCTCGCCGTCCCAGCGGCAGGCATAGCGGACCTCCTGTGAACCGCCCATACTGAACTCGCCGTAGGCCACGAGTTCGCCGGTCGGGAGCGAGGTCAGTCCCCCCGGCGGAGAACCCGGCTGCCCCGGCACCGCAAACCACGACTGCCCGTTCCACCGCGCCAGGCGAGTGGTGGCAACCCCGCCCATGGTCAGAAAGTCCCCCGCCGCGAACAGTTGTCCATCGAGCGCGACGGCAAGGCCCGTGATCGCGGGAACCGTTACTCCGCCGGGGCCTGAGCCCATGGCGTTCCAGCGCGTCCCGTCCCAACGCGCGATCTTGTTCGCGGCTAGCCCATCGGCGTTGTTAAAGCTCCCGGAGCAGACGACCGAGCCATCAGGCAACTGGGCCAGCCGAGAGACACTGCCGCCGCGGAACTCGGCGCCGAGCTGGCTCCAGGTTGATCCGTCCCACACCATGACCGAGCCGCTGTAGATCGCTCCGGAAACGCCGGGGTACATCGTCGCGAGTATCCTGCCGTCGCGGAGCGTGAGAAGGTCGCCCACGATTCCCGCGAGCCCGCTTCCCATCGGCCGCCACACGCCGTCGCGCCGGATCGCGACGTTGTTGAGCCGCGTGCCCCCGCCAAACACGAAGTCTCCGCCGCAAACTGTCTCTCCCGAGCCGCTGCTGGCGAGCGCGCGGATCGTGCCGCTGATGTCGTTGCCGCCGACGGGAACCATCTCTCCGTCGATGAGCCGGACGAGATCGGCTCCGTTCGCGGCGTACCGCACGCCCTCCGGAGACTCGTACATCGGTCCCAAGTACTGCGAGTAGGGCAGCGAGCTCCACTCCTGCCCGTCCCACTCCGCGAAGGAGATGAACGGCCCACCGTCGACACGGAAACTGCCACGGATGATCAAACTCTCCCCAACCCTTTCGATGCGAGAGATCGCCTGCGCTTCGAGGCCCGGGAGCGACGACCACTGCTGCCCGTCCCATCTGGCGAAGTTGCGCAGGTTCACGCCGTCGACGGAGGTGAAGGAACCACGGATCACGAGCGAGCCGTCACCGAAGCTGGCCATGTCCATAACGGCGCCACGCACGCCCGAGCCCTCGCGGCCCACTGGTGCCCACTCGCCGTCGCCCCACCTCGCGATGCCCGCGATGGGGCCCCCGCCCATCCGTGTGAAGCTGCCGAACGCGTACAGCTCTCCCGCGGGTCCGATGTGCAGTCCCCACGCGTACTCGGTCGCAATCGATTGCCACCCGCCCGGCAGTTTCCGAAAGATGCCCGCGGCCGTGCTCACGTAGATCGTCCCATCAAGTCCAACCGCCAGGGCCCGCGCGCCGTCGGAGTAGGTGCCCGGCAGAGAATCGTCTACCGCCGACCAGGACGAGCCGTCCCATCGGGCGACACAGCGCGCAGGGCAGCCCGCGATGCTCTCGAAGTTGCCCGCGACAATCACGTCGCCGTTGGGCGCAACCGCGGTCGCGAAGCTCGTTTGGTCATACGAATCCGTCATGTCTCCCAGCGAACGCCATCGCGCCCCATCCCACAAGGCCAGCCCCCGGGCTCGAATGTCCCCCGCGAACGAGAAGTTGCCGACGGCGAGGATCTCCGCCGGAAGCGGGCCGGCGCCGTCGGGGTCGCGCGGCAGCAACCTGGAGATCGAGCCATCGGTCCCCGGGAGTGAGTCAAACGGCAGCCAAGCACCGCACGGCACGTCCTGTGCCGTCGCAATGGTCGATGCGCCCAGGCACGCGGCCGCAGCCAGGGCACCCGCGCGCGTGAGCGTCCGACCGCGAGCGAAAGGCAGGTGAACCCACGCGGGGGCAGCCGATTGACGGAGAGCCAGCTGGTTGTGCATCGATCGGTCCTAGAGAAGCCGCGAATGCGACCCGTCTCAGCCTAACGAATCCGCCCCCTGACCGCAACGGCTTTCAGAGTACAACGGGTAAACACTCGCACAATCTTACTACGAGCAACCCGCCCCGGTTCGTAGGCTTCGGGCCAAGAACATGGAGATTCTCATGCGCTACGCAGTCGTTGTGCTCTCGGTGATCGCGTTCTCCGCCGGTATCGCCGCCGCGCAGGAGCGGGTGCAAACGACCAACCCCTTCGCGGGCGTGAGGCACGAGCAGATCGTCACCACCATCGGCGGTCGGCCGCAGAGCGTGCACGTCGTCGAAGTCAGCCTCTGCGCCCCTGGGCTCCGCGTGCGTCTTACCCCCGCGAACGGTGCTGCCGCTCAAGCAACCAACGAGCAGACCACGCGGGCTTTTCTCGTCGAGCAAGGTGCGCAGATCGCCGTGAACGCCCACTTCTTCACGCTCGATGGGCTGCCCACCGCGGACCTCGTCGGTCTCGCGGCGAGCGACGGCGATGTGTACTCGCCCTGGGTCGCGGGGGCGATGAGCGCGGGCGTCAACATCGGGGAAGACCTCTGCGCCACGCTGATCACGCCGGGGCCGTCTGGTGGCACCACAGTCTCGCCCGATGTCGTGCTCTACAACGCCATCGGGGTTTCGATGTCCAACGGCGCGAACCCGCGGATCGTGACCGGCGGCGTGCGCTCGACGATGCAATCGACCTTCGACCTGACCCCGAACCCGCGGACGATCATGGGGATCCTACCCGGGTGCAGGCTGCTCCTCGTCACGGTCGACGGTCGGCAACCTGGAGTGGCCGAGGGCGTGACGCTTCCCGAAGCCGCCGACTATCTCATCGCGCGATACGGCGTCACCGACGCGGTCAACCTCGACGGCGGCGGTTCAACCACCCTCGTGATGGACAGCGCGGGCCCGCGCGTGATGAACACGCCGGTCGGCGTGGGGAGCGGTCAAGCCGCGGTCAACACCGAGCGATCGAACGGGACGAACCTCGCGATCTTCGCGGAGCGCCGGTACAGCTTGGACGCCGCGCGTGAACTCATCGCGTACGAAGGTTTCGAGTACGCCAACCGCGGCTGGGGAAACGACACCACCGTCCGCCCCGAAACAGGGAGCGTCAACGCGCTCAACGGCGGGACCGGATGGAGCAGCCAGTGGTCCGACACCGGCACGCGCTGGTCGGGGATCGCCAACTACGGCGCTGGCGGCAACGGGAACTCCGGTATCGCGGGCGACCTGCGGTCGAGCGCACTCAACTACACCGACGGCGGTGGGAGGGCTTTGCCTGTGCGGGGTGGGCAATTCCGTGGTTGCTTTGGTACCAGTTCTGTGAGCACACGACAGCTGGACCTCTCGCTCGAAGCCGAGTCTCGCCTGAGAACCGGCAGGCTCGGGGCCGACGGCACGACGTTGTGGGTGAGTTTCCTCGCGCAATCGTTCTCCAACGCGGGAACCAGCGGAACGACGGAGCGATACGCGTACATCCAACTGGGCGGGACGCTGCGGCTCGGCAAGCTCGAAGGCTCTCCCACTGGCAACTGGGGCGCGCAGGATACCGGCAACGGCGGCCTGACCAGGTTCGGCGCGGTCGCCTCGGGTGGAGAGACAATGATCCTCGCCAGGATCGAGTTCCGCGCCGGGAGCGAACTGCTCTCGGTGTGGACGAACCCCGCGTCGCTCACGGATGCTGACGCGCTCAACGCTCCCGCGATCTCGATGCCGGTGACCGACTTCGGCTTCGCTGATGTCTCGATCGTCAACCGCTACTCGACGGACTTCGACGAGCTGCGGCTGGGATGGACTTTCGGGAGCGTCGTCGGCGCGCCGTGATTCGCGGCAGGGCTCACCGTGCAAGGCAGAGCGTGTCGTAGATCTCTCGCGTGGCGCGGGAGCGGTTCAGCGTGTAGAAGTGGATGCCGGCGCAGTTGTGCTCGAGCAGGTCCCGGCACTGCTCAGTGGCCCAGTGCACGCCGACCTTTCTCGCCGCGGCGTCGTTGCCGCCGGTGCGTGCGAGCGCACGCAGCAGCGGCGCCGGGTATCGCATCCCGAGCGCGAGCTCGGCCATGCGCTTCATCCCCGTGACGGACGTCACGGGCATCACACCGGCGACGATCGGAACGCGGATCCCCGCGAGCTCGCAGCGCGAGCGGAAGTCGTAGAAGTCGCGGTTGTCGAAGAAGAGCTGCGTGACGATCACGTCCGCGCCCTCATCGACTTTCGCCTTCAAGTAGTCGAGCTCGGTGAGGCGGTTGGGCGTCTCCGGATGGCCCTCGGCGTATCCGGCGACCGCGATCCCGAAGCCGCGCGGGTCGGGGTGCGGGCCGCGTGTGGTGTACCCCCGGATGAACTTCACGAGTTCCGCGGCGCGGCGGAACGATCGCCACGGGTTGGCGTCGGGCGCGAGATTGCGAGGCAGGTCGCCCCGGAGAGCCATGATGTTTGAGATACCCGCCTGCGCGTAACGCCGGAGGATGGCGTCGATCTCCGCCTCGTCGTGGTTTACGCAGGTGAGGTGCGGCGCGGGGTTGAGCGCGGTGGTCGTGCGCAGCCTGACGACGAGGTCGTTGGTGAGCTCGCGGGTCGAGCCGCCAGCGCCATAGGTCACGGAGACGAATGACGGGCTCAGTGGCTCGAGCTCGGAGATCGAGGTGTAGAGCTCCTGGGCCGCGTCGTCAGACTTCGGCGGGAAGAACTCGAACGAGAACGTCGTGGCTGACTTGGCGAAGATGTCGGCGAAGTGCATGTCGCGGAGAGGATAGCTGTGGCGGGAGCGCCAAGCCGCCGGACCTCATCACGGGTTTGCGAGAGTACTACCAGTTCGCGGTCGAGATCTCGCCGGAGGCTCCGTAATCGATGCCCTTGAGGCCGCCGCGAGTCCAGCGAGTCTTGCCCGCGTAGCTGCCCGGGGTGAGCTGGGCTTCCCATGGGTTGGGTGCGTACGTCATTGTGGTGGGTGCCGTAGATCGGGGCGCCTCGGGGCGGAAGCCCGGGAAGATGTCCTTCGACGAGAGGTTCCGGACAGACTGGTCGAAGAAGAGCATGGGGAGCCGGGCCGCGTCGTTGGTGTAGTACACCCACTTCTTGACGCAGTGACGGGCCGCGTCCTCGTGCATCTGGACCTTCTGAGACGGGAAGGAGATGTCCACCATCTTTCGCTTGCCGAGCTGGTTGGGGACCAGATTCGGGAAGAGCTGGAACAGGTTGTGGGCGCCGGCCTGGATGACCACACAGTTGCTCCCTCTCGCCGCGTCGGGCGAGTATGAAGCAGGAACCACCTGATACGAGGAGGAGTAGGGCCAACGCCAGTTGGTCTGAATGGTGCCGTCCGGCTGGGTCGGCTGGAAGTTGTTGGCCTGGAAGCCGCGCCAGTCGTGCCACTCGAGGCGGAACTTGTCCTCCGGGCACACGACCATCCGCTCGGGAAGGCGGGCCGCCAAGTAGTCCTGCAGGACCAGGTGCGTGTACAACACGTGCGGGATCCACCCGTTGATCTGCGGGAAGTTGTCCCGGCCCGTTCGGCGACGGATGATCGAAACCGCCTGAGCCGACGCCGCGGCGAGATCGTCGGTCGTGTTCGCCTGATTCACCAGGTCCGGGTACTCGATCAGCCGGTCACGAGTCTTCTGCGTGATGGTGAACGAGAAAAGCTTGTCCTGATAGTCGGTCGCGTAACTGTGCGTCGCGACGCCGAACTGCTGCTGGTTCCCCAAGCAAACCGTCGCACGGCCGGCGCAGCGGGCCTTGCCCAGCGCCGGGAGAAGGATGCCGATGAGGAGCGCGATGATCGCGATCACCACCAAAAGCTCGATGAGTGTGAACGCCCCACGGGTGTGCTGCCTGCGCGCCATGATGACCTCCTGCGTTCGGAGCCGGTCTGTCCTGAGTACCCCAGTACGAGCGAGCGCTCGTGCGGCCGAGTGGCCCAAGCTCAGCATATCGTGCGCGAGGAACTCTGCAAGCGCGGTGCGCCCGATTCTCGGCCCTCCGCTTTCCAAGCGCCTAGGCTTATTGAGCGAGCATTCTCAATAAGCGGAGGTGAGCAATGGTTCGATGGATCACGATGGCCGCGGCCTTCATCACCCTGATCGGGCTGAACGCGGCCGCCTTCGCGCAGGGGGAGATTCGGGTCGTGGTGACGGTCGCCCCCCTGAAGGGCCTGATCGAACCGCTCCTCCCGGAAGGCTCGCACCTCCGCGTACTCATGCAACCCGGACGCTCCGAACACGGCTACGAGTTCAGTCCCGAGGAACTCGCGGACCTCGCACGCGCGGACGTGGTCGTGTACGTCGGGTTGAACCTCGAGCCGAAAGTCGCGGCGCTCGTCGCGGAATCCAAGCGCCCAGCGGGTCAGCGCGTCGTCTGTTTCGGCGAGGTCGCGGGCATTCAGAAGCCGGGAGAGCCGGTGCCGAACACGGGCCACCACGAGGCAGCAGATCACGAGCACGGCGACGAATGCGACCACGACCACGAGGGCTATGTCGACCAGCACCTGTGGCTGGACCCCGTGCTGGTGAAAGAGCTGCTGCCGGTGGTGACGGCCGCGATCAAGGACGCCGCCGCGGCGAAGGGCGCCACCAGTGAGGCGCAGGCGAAGGTCGAGCAAGCGGGCTTGGTGGTGGAGGCGAGAGTGCAAGCAGTGGACGCGGAGTGGACATCGGCGTTCAAGGAGATGGCGGGCGCGCCCATCGTCACGCACCACAACGCCTTCTCGCGACCCGCGGAGCGGTACGGGTTCAAGGTCGCCGCGGTGATCCGGGGTGTGGACGGGAAGGACCCGACGCCGGCCGACGTCAAGCGGGTCGTGGATGAGATCAAAGCGCAGAAGGCCCGCGCGATCTTCGTCGAGCCGCAGTTCAACGCCCGCGCGGCGGAGCGGATCGCCAAGGTCGCGAAGGTGAAGCTCGCGCGCCTCGACCCCTTGGGCGACGGTGACTGGTTCAAGTTGATGACGAAGAACCTCGAATCGATGAAGGCCGCGCTCGGGGAGAGCAAGTAACGTGGCGCTCGCCGTCGAGTACCGCGGCGTGACGTTCGCGTACCCGCGCCCACGCGAGGCACCGCGGCCCGCGCTCGAAGGTGTCACTCTTTCGGTGGAAGAAGGAACTCGCCTCGGCGTGCTCGGGCCCAACGGCGGCGGCAAGTCCACGCTCCTCAAGCTCACACTCGGTTTGCTCCCGCTTCAGCAAGGCGAGATCCGGATCTTCGGCAAGACAGTCAAAGAAGCGCGGCGAGCGGGGATGCTCGGGTATGTGCCGCAGCGCAACGAGGCGGAACTCGCCTTCCCGCTGAGCGTGCGACGCGCGGTCGAGATGCCGCTGAGTCTTGGGATTCCGCCGTGGCGAGCGCTGGGCGCGGGGGCGTGTGCGGACATCGACGAGGCCCTGCGGCTCGTCGGCGCGTTCGAACTCGCCGAGCGCAGAGTGGGGGAGTTGTCGGGCGGGCAGCTGCAACGCGTGATGATCGCCAGGGCGATCGCCTGCAAGCCGCGGCTTCTTCTGCTGGACGAACCGACGGTCGGCATCGACGTCAGCGGGCAGCAGCAGTTCGGCGAGATGCTGACCGCGCTGCACGCGGCGCTGGGGCTCACCGTGATCGTCGTGAGCCACGACATCCGCACCGTCGCCGCGGGGTGCGACCGCATCGCATGCCTCTCCCGCACGCTGCACTCGCACGTGTCGCCCGAGGGCCTCACGCCGAAGGTACTCGCCGAGGTCTTCCGGCACGACGTCGCGGGGATCTTCGGCGACGTGCACGTGGATGCCCACAGCGCGGCGAGCTGCACTGACCCAGCACACGCGCCGCCCGCGGTGTCGCTTCAGGTCTCCGCGAAGGGGACGAAGGAACGATGACGCTCCGCACCCTTGACTACCTCACGTCGCCTGAGCTCTCGCAGCTCTACTGGCCGGGCGTGCTCACGGGCCTGCTCATCGCGCTGATGTGCGCGGGGCTGAGCGTGCTGGTGGTGCTCAAGCGCCTCGCGTTCATCGGCCAAGGCGTCAGCCACGCGGCGTTCGGCGGCGTCGGCCTCGCGGCGGTCGCGGGCCTCCTGGGCAGTTTCACGATGGCCGCGAGCATCGGACAGTTCCTGTTCGTGCTCGCCGCGTGCCTCGGCGCTGCGATGCTCATGGCCTGGATCAGCCGGCGCGGCGACACCGAGTCCGACACCGCCATCGGCATCGTGCTCGTGGGGTCGATGGCTGCGGGAGCGGTGCTCATACGAATGTCGCCCGACCCCGTGCAGTGGGAGTCGTTCCTCTTCGGCGACATGCTCGCGGTGGGGTGGAACGACTTCCTCCTCGCGGGTGCGGTGACGACGGTCGTGTTGGGCATGATGTGGTGGTTCCGCCGTCCGCTGCTCTTCTGGGCCTTCGACGAGAGCGCGGCAACCGCGTGGGGCGTGAAGTCCGGCGGCATGCACTTCCTCCTGATGCTCGTGCTCGCGCTCGTGACCGTGACGGCGATGAAGCTCGCGGGAGTGGTGCTCGCGACCGCGATGCTCGTGCTACCGGGCGCAACCGCGCTCAAACTGGCGAGGACCTGGGGCGGCGCGTACGCCCTCGCGATGGTGGTGGCGGTGCTCGGCGTGATGCTCGGGGTGGTGCTGAGTTTCGAGGCGGACTGGCCACCCGGGCCCTCGATCGTGCTCGTGCTCACCGCGGGCTTCGGCATCGCGTGGGCCGCGCAGCGGCTTGGGCTCTCCCCCGCGCTTGCCCGCCAATGATCCCGGCATGAAAGCCGAAACCCTGCTCGCGGAACTGAACCGGTTGCGGAAAGACATCTCAGAAGACCCGACGGACCTCGAGTGGGTCACGCTGCACCACGTCTTCTGCTTCGTCAGCTACAAAATGGGCGATTTCCAGCGGTACGTGGAGGAACAAACCGGCAAGGGAGCGTTCAAGGAACTGGACGGGGGGAGTCCCAGAAGTGGCTGATGCGTGGATTTCGTGAACCCTTCCGGCCAAAATGCCGTAGACTATGTCGGATCCTTCGCCCACGGGCGCCGACTCGGTCGCGGAACAAATGCGACTCGACGGCTCAACCCCGGGCGACGACCGTCGCGGCCAGTGGTCGCGGCGGGCGATGTGCCGCGGGTGACGGCCCGCGGGTGAGAACGTCGGCGGCGCGGGGAAACACCGCGTGACGGCTGGCACGACCACGTGCAGAAGGAGGTGATCCAGTGAATTTGATCGATTGTGCAAAGGGCCTGCGGACCTAACGCGGCTCGACGGAGCTGCGATCCGCAGCCCATACGGCGAAACAAACGTACGACCGGCCACCTCCGCAGGGGTGGCCGGTTGTGCTTTTCGGATGAGATCGGGCCACGCCACCGGCACTCCGAAGATCCTCGGCGGCAGCTTCTTCAGATCGGCAAACTCCCCGCATAGCGGGCCAGAGGACTTTGCGCCGATTTGCGAGGTCGCTCAATGCCCCTCGGGAGAAAGTCCGCAGCGTGATACTCGCTGCGCGCAACAGTCGCTCGACGACCAGGTTCAGAGGCAAAGGAAAGCGACCCTCACGGATGCGGGCCCCGCTTCAGTCGCGGCACACTCGGTTGATCTAGCGCAAGGGGGGCGGGCGGTCGGGTGTCGATGGACCCGCTCTGGAGGGCTCCATGGAGCATCCGCTCTGGTCGCCCGTTCACCCGGGCAAACCAATCGCCGCTTCCCGGCGCTTCCGCGGATAGCAGTCGCAGTTGCCCGCGGAACGGGGAGCCCATAGTGTTTTGAGACACCGGGGTGGCGTACGGGCTCGCCAAGGGGAGATCGCTCTCTGTGATTCCGACACTTCGTACCAAACCGGATGGGTCCCTGGTGACAATGACCGCGACGTCGATCCGTTCACTCTGATCGCATCGTGTGAACCAAACTATGCAAGCAGTGTACTACGCGAGTGAGCAAACGATCAGGTTGCGGACGACAAAGAGGTGCCCATGACTCCGAAAGCGTTGGTCGAGCTCGTCGCGAGTGTTTCTTGGCGGCTCGTGGTGTTGGACGCGTGTTCCGCAGCAGCAGCGTGTGTTGTCGCATTCGTTATTATGAAACAATCCAGAATGTTTAAGCGTGATTGGTTCTGGCAACACTGTGCTTTGCTTTTTGTGTCATTTATTGTGATCGGATTGGTTTGTGTGGTTGTGACCGTTGTTGTCGGACTATATGCTTCATTGCGGACGGGAGGTAATCTTGATTCTTCAGTAATAGCTGCGGCGGTTGCGGGGGCCATTAGTTTTGCGATTTCGCTGTACGCTCGGGGTGCGGTCGTGATGGAGTTGGGTAGCCATGCGGGGCTTCCCCGAAAAGCTTGTGTGATCGGCGCAATCGTCTCGGTCGCCCTAACTTTCGAGATTGCCTATTGCCTCTCGGCCTTTATTGCACGCCCAGCGGCTCAGGTGCTTGAAGTGCTGAAGCCGTACTTCTGATGCGTACTTCGGTCGGTGGACACCAGGCAACGCGGCGCGCAGGCGCGAGGGGGGAGTGAGCGCGACGAGGCTGCGGCGCTGTCCCCGCCCTTCCCGCTCGCCTTCTCTTCGAGCGACGCGGTCGCCTAGCAACCGCGATGTGCCGTTCAGAGCTCGCCTAAGGCCTGATCGCCTGACTCGCCCCCAACCCCGGCCCATACACGATCGCGTTCGACAAAATCCTCTCCGTCCCCAGCGTCGCGGCACGCTTCGCCGGGTTGCTCGCGAACAGAATCACCTGCCCCTTGCCGATCCGCTCCTGCGTGACATACGCCGAGTTCGCGATCCTCGCCGCGGCTTCCGGCCACAGCAACCCGCTCATCCGAAGGCTGAGTTCCTTGTCCTTCGGCGCGAGCGTCCAGCCCGGGGGTGGTGGGGGCGTCGGCTTCTCGTCCTTCTTCGCGGGGTCCGCGGCGGCCGCGGGGGGCTCCGGCGGCGCATCCTGGAAGATCCCCAGCCGCACCGGTGCCTGGACGCCGACCGGAGTCAGGAGCACCGCGCCGCCACCGAAGAGCACGGGCATCTCCGGTGAGCATCCGGCGCACAGCCAGTGCCGGTCGTCGGTGCGCGCCGCGACCACCGCGCCGATCGGGCTGAAGACGCGGGCCCAGGCGTCGCGCCGTTTGAGTTCCTCGTCCGCGGGCTTCGGATCTTCCGTGATGTTCCAGGGGAACTCGGTCACCGGCTTCACGACCCGCCCCCACGCGGCGGCTGGGTCGGGGGTTTGCGTCAG